>NZ_FZMA01000019.1:0-106380 GCF_900197775.1 Helicobacter salomonis | reverse complement strand
GGTGGGTGGTTCACAGAATGTAGACCACTGGCAACACCCAACCATGGTTTTGCTGGAGTGATGCGTACATGTTCTAAAACGCAAGTTTTGTGTTATAATCGTGGACAATGGGTTGTGTTGGGAGTGGGTTGACTGGGGTTGCATGGTTCGTGGGTTATGCTTGTTGGATGGTTAGATGTCGGCTTTGTGTTGCAGGTTCTCTCTTGGCGGTGCTGGTGCAGGAGTCTCTTGTTTTGGAGGTTCTCGGAGTGTGTAAGTGGTGTGCGGGTGCGCTGGTAGCCACACCAACTTCCTTAAAGGTGTGTTGATGATCAAAATCCTAATGATAGAAGATGATGTGGAGTTAGCGGAAATTTTAAGCGAGTTTTTCCTCCAGCATGGCATTGAAGTTGTGAATTACGACGAACCTTATACGGGCATTAGCGCAGCTACGACACAGCCCTACGACCTCTTACTCTTAGATTTGACTCTGCCTAATTTAGATGGCCTTGAAGTGTGTAAGAGAATTTCCAAGCAAAAAGACATTCCTATTATTATTTCTTCTGCCCGTAACGATATTGATGACAAGGTCAAGGCCCTAGAGTATGGGGCAGATGATTATATCCCTAAGCCTTATGATCCCAAGGAGCTGTTAGCGCGTATTCAATCTCTTCTACGCCGTTACAATAAAAAAGTTGCCCATGGAGGTATGGATACACCCAAGAATACCCTTTTTAAAATTGATAAAGACGCGCGTGAGGTTTATATGCGCAATAAAAAGCTCGATCTTACCCGTGCCGAATATGAAATTTTAACCTTGCTCATTAGTAAGAGGGGCTATGTTTTTTCCAGAGAATCCATCGCTATCGAATCAGAGTCGATCAATCCTGAAAGCTCTAATAAGAGCATTGATGTGATCATCGGGCGTTTGCGTGCTAAAATTGAAAAGGATCCTAAAAAACCTCAGCACATTATCTCTGTACGGGGGGTGGGCTACAAATTGGAATACTAGCCCACAATGCCCTTGTCCATTTTCAACAAGATTGTTTCTCTGTTTGTGGTTTCCCTAGCGAGCTTTGGGGCGTTTTCTTATTATTTTATCCGCTCGCAAATCGACCACGAGAACTTTCAAACTCAAATTCGCCACCAGCAATTTGTTACCACGATCAATCAGGTTTTAGCCGACAAACACAACCGCTATTCAGCGGAGGTGTATCTGCATGAATTGGGGTTTAAAGAAATTAGCTCTAAAGAGCTTCGCGAAGTGCTTGCGCCCCAGCAAAGTGAAGATATTGAACGGAATGACAACCCCTTGGCCAACATTCTCAAGGTAGGCAATAAGATTTTTATTTCTCTCAAAAGCAATGGGAATACCATTCTCTACAAAGAAATCCAAAAAACCTCTTATCACAACTATTATTTGGCCATTTTCATAGGGGGGCTTTTGATTGTGATGATCTTTGTCTTCGTGATTCGTGGCTTTATCCCCATTAATGAGCTACGCAAAAAGGTTCATCTTTTTTCCGGAGGTAAGATGGATATCGAATGCAAAATTGATCAACAAGATGAGATTGGGGATTTAGCTGCGGCCTTTGATTCTGCCATTAAAAAAATCAGAGGCTTGAATGAATCGCGTATCTTGTTCTTGCGCGCAATCATGCACGAACTGCGCACACCCATCACTAAGGGCATTATTGTTGCAGAAATGGTAGAAAATCAAATTCAAAAAGAGCGACTACTACGCACTTTTCAAAGACTAAATGCTCTCATCGAACAATTTGCCCGCATCGAGCAACTCTCCTCTAAAAACTACAAAATTGCCAAAGACATGTTCATGATGGATCAATTATTAGAACGCGTAAAAAACATGTTGTTACTAGAACATAACAGCACCTCCATCCATGCCGATGTTCCTAATTGCGCTTTCCATACGGATTTTGATCTCTTCGCCTTAGTGCTTAAAAATCTTCTGGATAACGCTCTCAAATACAGCCCAAACAAACAGGTCCATGTTGAAATCACAGGTAAAAATCTTGTGGTATCCAATCAAGGTGAACCCATGAGAGAAGACCTGGCGCATTATTTCAGACCCTACTTCCAAGATGAAAACCAAAGCGATGGGCATGGCTTTGGCTTGGGGATGTATATCATCAAGAGTGCGCTCGACACCCTGGGTTTTACGCTGGCTTACGCACACCATGACGGGGTGAATTTCTTTAGCATTGAAAATTGTGTTCTCAAAGAATTTTACCCTATATTTTCTACCAAGGACAGCTAAAGGATTTACATGTTTAAACGCCTTAGACGCTTGCGCTCCCATGAGATTTTGCGCGATCTCGTGCGTGAAACGCGCCTACACCCCCAAGATTTCATCGCTCCCCTCTTTGTGCGCGAAGGACAGGGGATTGAGTGCCCCATTGCCTCCATGCCCGGGGTGGCACAAATGAGTATCGATGTGCTCTTAAAAGAGTGTGCAACTCTGCAAAGTTTAGGTTTATCAGCCGTGTTATTATTTGGGATTCCCAGCCAAAAGGACGCACAGGGGAGCGCAGCCCTAGATGATAACCACCTCATCGCCCAAGCCGCACGCGCAATCAAGGACAAATTCCCCCACATGTGCGTGATCGCCGATCTGTGTTGCTGTGAATACACCGATCACGGACATTGTGGAGTGCTCAAAGGGGAAAGTGTGGATAACGATGCCACGCTAGAGTTACTCGGGCAACAAGCCCTAGTGCTAGCTCAAAGTGGGGTGGATATGCTCGCTCCTAGTGCCATGATGGATGGAATGGTAACTAGCTTGAGATATACCCTAGATACGCATGGCTTTAGCATGTTACCTATCATGAGCTATTCGAGCAAATTTGCTAGCCATTATTATGCTCCCTTTAGGGATGCAGCAGCTAGCGCACCCAGCTTTGGGGATCGCAAGGGGTATCAGATGGATTATGCTAACCGCAGGGAGGCAATTTTAGAGAGTTTAAACGACGCTTCTGAGGGCGCAGACATTCTCATGGTCAAGCCCGCTCTAGCTTACTTAGACATCGTGCGCGCGATCAAAGAGCGCACCCTTTTACCCCTTGCCCTTTACAATGTGAGCGGAGAATATGCCATGTTCAAGCTCGCCCAAGCCCATAACTTGATGGATTACGATCGCCTGCTTTTAGAAACCATGACAGGCTTTAAGCGCGCGGGGGCAGATATCATCATCAGTTACCACGCTAAAGAAGTCACACGACTTTTACACACCTAAAGGAGATACATGGGACGCGCTTTTGAATACCGCCGTGCCGCTAAAGAGAAACGCTGGGACAAAATGAGTAAGATTTTCCCCAAACTCGCCAAAGCCATCACCCTAGCAGCTAAAGCAGGGAGCGATCCAAGTAGTAATGCCAAATTGCGCACTGCCATTTTAAACGCCAAAGCCCAAAATATGCCCAAAGATAATATTGACGCGGCCATCAAGCGCGCCAGTAGTAAAGAGGGGCAACTGGTGGAGGTGAGCTATGAGGGTAAGGCTAACCATGGAGTGTTGCTCTTCATAGAATGTATGACAGACAACCCCACGCGCACTATCGCCAATTTGAAAAGCTATTTCAACAAGAGCCCGGGGGCTAGTATTGTGCAAAATGGATCGTTAGAATTCATGTTTACGCGCAAAAGCGTGCTAGAGGGCGTGCTAGCAGATTTGCAAGCTTTGGGCTTAAGTATAGAAGATGTGGAGTTAAGCTTGATTGACTATGGTTTAGAAAGCCTAGAGATGGATAGCGAGCGCTTTTTTGTTATTGGGGATTATCAAGATTTCAAACAACTCAGCGATGGGTTTGAGGCTCTCAAATTACCCCTTCACAAGGCTTGCTTGCAACGCCTGCCCACCACCCCTATCCGCTTAAGCCCAGAGGCTCTAGCGGAGACAGAGAAACTCCTCGATCGCATTGAAGAAGATGAAGACGTGATCGCGTTGTATAGCAATATCGAGGATTAAGACAGCTTTGCTATAGTCTGATATTTTAAATGAAGGAGCTAGTATGGAAGGATTGGCAGGTGTTGTAGCGGGGTCTTCAGCTATTTGTAGCGTGGGCAAGGGAGAGGGATTGTTGTATCGGGGCTATTCCATTGAAGAGCTCGCGCGTAGAGCGGAGTTTGAAGAGGTGGCGCATTTGCTGGTTGTAGGGCACTTACCTACAGAGCGCGAATTAGCCCATTTCAAACAAGCTTTACAGGTTTATAGAGAACTACCTCTGATCGTAAAACAGGTTTTGCAAGCTTTACCTGTCAGCACACACCCCATGGATGTGATGAAAGCGGGCGTGGTAGCTTTGGGCTGTGCGTATCCGGAGGAGTTGGATTTCTCCAACCAGGACACTTGTGCCTTGCGTCTATTGGGCGCGCTACCATCCATTCTGATTTATTGGCATAATCTTCATAAGTTGGGCAAGCATGCCGGCCTAAATTCAGACAAAAGCATGGCGCACTACCTTTTAGAAGGTTTACGTACGGGTACTCCTTTAGAAGAAGAAGTGAAAGCGATGGACGCGATGCTAACTCTCTATGCCGAGCACGAGTTCAACGCCTCCACCTACGCCAACCGCATTACGGCTAGCACACTCTCAGACCTGTATTCTTGCGTTTCCACGGGCATTAACACACTCAAGGGGCGTTTGCATGGGGGGGCTAATGAAGTGGCGATTGCTTTTGTCTTGCGTTTTCATAGTGTGCAAGAGGCCCTGCAAGAAGTCGACGCATTGTTTGCCAAGAAAGAGAAGATCATGGGCTTTGGACACCGCGTTTACAAGAAAGCCGATCCTAGGAGCGCGGTAGGTTTTGAACTTGCCGAACAACTCAAGCATTTAGGCGATCCTAAACTCTTTGAGATTGCCATAGCGATTCGCGACAAAGTCAAGCAAGAAAAAGGCTTGCCTGATAACATCGATTTCTTTGGTGGGTTAGTTTATCACTATATGCGCCTTGAGCGACTTTACTACACGCCTTTCTTCGTGATGTCCAGGGCTGTAGGCTGGATGGCACACGCCTTTGAGCAGCGCGCCCATAACCGTATTATCAGACCCACATCCACCTACACTGGCGCATCTAAACGCTCTTTTATCCCACTTCAAGATCGCTAGTTAACATCCAAAAGACCTACCTCTTGTGCGCTAGCATGCCTCAAAGAGGTATCTTAGCGCTCCACAAACAAAAGCACCATCTCTTCTATTGGAACTTCACAGGCGCTATTTATCCAGCCATTGATCAGCTTGTTTGACAGATAATTTTACCCACAGGTTTCTACATTGTGCTATGTAAAATGGAATTTTAAAGGTCTGTATCCATGGTAGTTTTATATTAATAATTGTCGCTGATAGCAAATTTTATTAGTTAAAAATCTTAGGTAAGTTTATGATACTTATATCAACTTTGGAATTTTTGAGGTAATAGAACCCCCTAAAATGCGTAAAATTTAGCAATATTTTATAAATATTGCTAAATTCTGTAAATTTTATGCTATCATGTGTTCAAATTCAGAGAAAGGATGGCGATGGGTTCTAAAACAGCATGGCTCTTGGAGACTTTGATCAAGACCTATTTGAGAAACCGCGCGCCTGTGGGCTCAGAGAGTTTGCGCCACGCCATCCAAGAGCACCATATGTTGGCTATCTCTTCAGCCACCATCCGCAATCATTTCAAGCGACTAACAGAGCAGGGAGTCTTGTGCCAAAGCCATAGCAGCGCGGGGCGTATACCCACCACCCAAGCTCTCAAGGATTATTGGCGCGCCAGGCTCAATCCCTATGATTGTTTGGAGATCGATTTAGAGCGTTTACAAGAGGCGAGCGCGCGTTATGGAATTTTCAGTGTGGTGGAGTTTTACCAAAGGGCGTGTTTGCAAGCTGTGCATAACCACGCACACAGGTGGCTCATTTTGGACTTTGGAGCACTCCAGATTGCCCTAGATTATCACAGGAAGCTGGAACGCTTTGTGGGGGAGCTGGTGGGGCTGGAATGTCGGGCGATCCGTCAAATAGCACTCTCTGTATGCGCGATGCGACTGGTTACGCAGATTGAGAATTTTTATCAAAAGCGTCTTTACTTTGGCTTGGAGTTTTTAACGCAATTGGGTGCACATTGTGATGAAACATTGCTATTAAACATCTTGGAGGGGCATATCTTTAGACATCTCAAGGAAGGCTTGTATTTTGAAAGTCTGTTTCCCTGGGGCTTTTTAGGAATTTTACAGCCTATTAAAGCCCAAGGGGAGGAGACTAAAATGCTGTGTGTAGGAGGCTTAGAGCAGAATTTTGAGGGCTTTTACCACGCGATTGCGCAAGCATCTTAAGAGAAGGGAAGACATGACGACAACTGAACAAGTGCAAGAAAATCCAGAGGAGCGGGGAGCAGAAACCCTCCCAGAGGAGGTAGGGAGCAAACCTGAAATCGATTATCAAATGAAGTTCAAGGAGGCCCAAGACCTCTATGTGCGCACCCATGCGGATTTTGAGAACGCCAAAAAGCGGCTGGAGAAAGACAAGGCTATGGCCTTAGAATACGCCTATGAGAAAATTGCCCAAGACCTTTTGCCTGTGATCGATGCCCTGCATGGAGCTTTAGAGAGCGCACAGAAGGAAGGTGCACAAGCTATTGCCAAAGGCTTAGAGCTCACTTTGCACAAAATGCATGAAGTGCTAGCAAAACACGGGATTGAGTGTGTGGAATGCGCTACAGAATTTGACCCCAATGTGCACAATGCGGTCATGCATGTGGCCACAGAACACAAGGAAGAAGGAGAAATTGTGGAGGTGTTTCAAAGAGGTTATAGGTATAAAGAGCGCTTGTTGCGCCCCGCGATGGTCAGCGTCGCTAAAAATAATTAAATTTAATACAAAGGATTCAGCATGGCAAAAGTAATTGGAATTGACTTAGGGACAACCAATTCAGCAATGGCAGTTTACGAGGGCAATGAGGCAAAGATCATTGCCAATAAAGAGGGTAAGAATACCACCCCCTCCATCGTTGCCTTCACGGATAAAGGTGAAATTCTTGTGGGTGAGAGCGCTAAACGCCAAGCGATCACCAATCCTGAGAAAACCATTTATTCCATTAAGCGCATCATGGGCTTGATGAACAATGAAGACAAGGCTCAGGAGGCTAAAAAACGCCTACCTTACAAAATTGTGGATCGCAATGGGGCATGTGCCATTGAGATTGCAGGCAAAGTCTATACCCCTCAAGAAATTTCGGCTAAGATTTTGATGAAGCTCAAAGAGGATGCGGAAAGCTATTTGGGCGAGGAAGTAAACGAGGCGGTGATCACCGTGCCTGCCTATTTCAATGATAGCCAGCGCAAAGCCACTAAAGAGGCAGGCACTATCGCGGGCCTAAATGTCTTGCGCATCATCAATGAACCCACCTCAGCAGCTCTTGCTTATGGATTGGACAAAAAAAGTTCTGAGAAAATCATGGTTTACGATCTAGGAGGAGGAACCTTTGATGTAACCGTGCTAGAAACTGGGGACAATGTGGTTGAGGTCTTGGCCACAGGCGGGGATGCTTTTCTAGGCGGAGATGACTTTGATAACCGCATCATCGACTTTATTGCCAAAGAATTTGAAGGCGAGAGTGGCATTGACATTAAAAAAGACATCATGGCCTTGCAACGCCTCAAAGAAGCCAGCGAAAATGCCAAAAAAGAATTGAGTTCTGCCAATGAAACAGAAATCAATTTGCCCTTTATCACTGCCGATGCCAGCGGACCTAAACACCTTGTTAGGAAGCTTACGCGCGCCAAATTTGAGAGCCTGATTGAGGACTTGGTGGAGGAAACCATTACCAAGATCGACAGCGTGATTGAAGATGCAGGCTTGCGCAGAGACGACATCGTTGAAGTGGTGTTAGTGGGCGGTTCAACTCGTATCCCCAAAGTACAAGAGAGGGTCAAAAGCTTCATCAACAAAGAGCTCAACAAATCTGTGAACCCTGATGAGGTGGTGGCTGTGGGCGCGAGTATCCAAGCGGGCGTACTCAAGGGAGATGTGAAAGATGTCTTGCTCTTAGATGTGATCCCTTTGAGTCTGGGCATCGAAACCCTTGGGGGTGTAATGACTAAAGTCATTGAAAAGGGGACCACTATCCCAGCCAAAAAAGCCCAAGTGTTTTCCACCGCTGAGGACAACCAACCCGCCGTGTCGATCTTGGTCTTGCAGGGTGAGCGCGAATTTGCTAGGGACAACAAGTCTTTAGGTAAATTTGATCTCACAGGCATTGCGCCTGCACCTCGTGGCATGCCCCAAATTGAGGTGACCTTTGACATCGATGCCAATGGGATTCTCACGGTTTCAGCCAAAGACAAGAACACGGGCAAATCTCAGGAAATCAAAATCTCTGGCTCTAGTGGCTTGAGTGAGAGTGAGATTGAAAAAATGGTCAAAGATGCGGAGTTGCATAAAGAGGAGGATACACGTCGCAAAGCGGTGGTAGAGGCTAAGAATCAGGCTGAGAGTTTAGCCCACCAAACTAAGAAGAGCTTAGAAGAACACAAGGCCAGTTTAGAGCCCAGCGAAGTGGAAAAAATCCAGCAGGCTTTGAGCGACTTAGAGGCCACTCTGAAAGATGAGAGCACCACAAAAGAAAACATCGAGGCAAAAATGAAAGCCTTGGCTGAGGTTTCTGGCAAATTAACCGAAGCCATGATGCAAAAGGATCAAAGTGCGCAACAAAAACAAAAAGACGAAGATGTAATCGACGCAGAGGTCGAAGAAACAGGCAAGTGACAATTATCTAAAGCCCTCTAAGAGGGGGCTAGAAACCCTATCTGCTACCATGGTGCTTTGGGTTGCTGATTTTGGTAGTGAGACGTTGTTGAGTTTATACTATCGTGAAACATTCCCCCTAAAGAGAACGACTTTCTAACTAAAGCGTCCCTAACGGACACCAACTCGAAAGGCTTTGTATTTTATAGCCCGCGTGGCTATGATGCACGTATCCAACTCTTACCACCCGGGTCTTCACCAGTCTCACTTACTTGTTGCCCTAAAGGACAGAGCTTCACGCGTTGGGGGATAAAAATGACTAGCTGCTTACGTCAATTGGATAAAATACACAAGGCGTTTCCCATATAGGGTGCATAAAGTTACTCTCGTGAAGCACCCAAATGCTAAAGACATTTGGGCTTCCTAGGCTGATGTTGCCCGTAGGGAGAGTTTGGTTTTCACTCTGTGCCCTATAGTAGGGATTTTACAGAGTTTGAGCTCCAACGCACTCCCTACAGGTCTCACACATCGTATCTCCAAAGGCGTAACTTTGCACACTTCCTGCGCTAGATACGAATGTATGGGGACACTATACCACAAATTAGTGGTATTCATCCCACCCGCTAAAGACGAGTGGGATTTCTGCCGGAGAGTCTTAAAGGTCATTCGATGAAAATGCGCATTTTTGCTTGTTTTTTGGCGACTTTTGTGGCTAATGGGTTGGCGCGTTTTGGATATGTGGTGCTTATTCCCATGCTCATTATCTCGGGCAGACTGAGCCAAGATCAAAGCATTCAACTAGGCATCGCAATTTTGGTGGGCTATATCTTTGGAAGCTTTTGGATTGGTATTTTGCAAAGATATATGAGTTTAGAGAATATCGCTAAAATCAGCCTTTTCTTGATTTCCTTGAGCTTTTTTGCCTGCTTCTTAGATTTTTTGCCCTTTATTTGGGCATGGATTTGGCGTTTTATTGCAGGATTAGCTGCTGCAGCATTAATGGTCTTAGCCGCACCCTTGTCTTTAGGTCTTGTACAAGAAAAACAGCGCTCCAGTGTGAGTGGGTTTATATTCAGTGGGATTGGAGTGGGAGCGGTCTTTAGTGGTTTTGTATTGCCCCTCTTTGCATCTTCAGTCCACTGGGCGTGGATTTTATTAGGGACTTTGAGTTTGATAGCTTTTGGCTTTGCATGCGCAACACTCAAAAACCTCCATCCGCCCCGCCCTAACCAAGATCAACAGAGGTTTAGACCTTCTTTTTTCTTTGTCTTATTGCTGGTTAACAACATGCTCAATGCCATCGGGTATTTACCCCACACCCTCTTTTGGGTGGATTATTTAGTGCGCACCCTACATTTTAGCAATGCAAAGGCAGGCGCTTCATGGGCATTTTTTGGATTTGGATCGGCCTGTGGTGCGCTTTTAAGCGGGTTATTGGCCAGGTGGATTGGCTTAAAACAAGCTTTTATCGCCGTGCTTGCGATCAAGACTATTGGGTGTCTAATGCCGGTGTATTCTTCTCATACTACTTGGCTCAATCTCTCTATTTTCTTGATGGGATGCACCACTACGGGCCATATCACACTCATTAATGCCATGGCTTTGCACCTAGTAGGCAAGGATTGCTTTGCGCGCGCCTCCGGCTGGCTCACCTTTAATTTTGCGATCGCTCAAGCTATTTTTTCCTTTGCTTTTAGCATCGCACTGCATCACATTAGTTTTACCAGTTTGTTTATTTTCTGTGGAATTGCCCTGTTTTTGAGTCTTGCCGTGTTGTTGCCCATTAAATAAAATGACTCATACATCTAAGTGTTTGACATCTTTAGCGTGTGCGTGGATATATTCGCGTCTAGGTTCCACCTCGTCGCCCATGAGCAAGTTAAAGGCTTCATCGGCTTTTACCTCATCTTCTAAAGACACTCGCAAAAGGGCGCGGTTTTCTAGTGCCATCGTGGTCTCCCAGAGTTGATCAGGGTTCATCTCGCCCAAGCCCTTATAGCGTTGAATATACGCCCCTGCCCTTGCACTTTGCTCGACCTTGTCCAAAAAGCCCAACGCATCCATGCCTAAAACCTCCGTATCGATCTCGCTAATGCGTGCAAAGAGAGCTTTAGCCTCTAAAAACAACGCATCTTTAAAAAGCGAATCATCGACCCCCACTTCTACAAGCCCCAAAGAAGTCTGCACAAAGAAATGCGCGCTTTGTTCTGAAACCTGCTGTGTGAGAATGCGATAATGCAAACTCTCTAAAAGCCCCTCAAGGCGTTCAGCTAGAGTGGGGAAACTCAAGCCCTCGATGTCGTGTTCGACTAAGTAGCGCAACACCTCCATTAAAAGGGGGCGTTTTTCTAGCTCCTGCAAGATAGAGCGATACGCGCTTAAAGTTTTAAGTAAATCTAGCAAGTCATTGCGCCCTATGCCCTCGATGTCCATGCTGTCGATCCCATGTTCGATCAAGAAGTGGTTGAGCTCCCGCTCATCACGCAGGTATCGCTCGATCTTCTTTTTCTTAAAGCGATACAAAGGAGGCTGGGCAATATAGACATGCCCATTTTCAATCAAGGGCTTTAAATGGCGAAAGAAAAAGGTCATTAACAAGGTTTGGATATGACTTCCATCCACATCCGCATCGGTCATGATGATAATCTTGTGGTAGCGTAACTTCTCTAAATTAAATTCCTTGCCCACCCCGCACCCAAAGGCGGTGATCATGTTCTTGATCTCCTCAGATTTGAGGATTTTGCCCAAATGCGCTTTTTCGACATTGAGGATTTTGCCCCGCAGAGGCAAAATCGCCTGAAAGGCGCGATCTCTGCCCTGTTTGGCTGACCCACCCGCGCTATCCCCTTCCACCAAATAAAGCTCAGATTCTCTGGGGTCCTTACTCTGACAATCGGCTAGTTTGCCCGGTAAAGTCCCCACACTCAAGGAATCTTTTTTACGCGTGATCTCGCGCGCCTTTTTGGCTGCCTCGCGTCCGCGTGCAGCTAAGAGCACTTTTTGCACAATCGCCTTAGCGATGCTAGGATTCTCCTCAAAGTATTTAGCCACCTTTTCATAGACAAGTTTAGCCACGATAGGACGCACAAAAGAGCTTCCTAGCTTAGACTTAGTCTGCCCCTCAAATTGAGGGTCTAAGAGTTTAAGGCTAATGATCGCGCTTAAGCCCTCCCTAACATCCTCTTGCACCACGCTAGCACTCTCTCTAGAAGAGCCACTCTCTTGGATATAGTTCAAAATAGCCTTGCTCAAACCCATCTTAAATCCGCTCTCATGCGTGCCCCCTTCGGTGGTGCGGATATTATTTACAAAGCTAAAGGTCTGTTCTTCATAACTCTCATTATAGGCCAAAGCCACCTCCACCTCCATGCCCTCGACCTGCGCGCTAAAAGCGATAATCTCAGAGATGAGCGGGGTTTTTTGACTATCTACAATGAATTGTTTCAGGCCGTCTTGATAGTGGTAGCTTTCATGCACTTGGGCGGGCTGGTCATGGAACTCTAGGGTGATTTTGTTGTTCAGATACGCCATTTCTTGAAAACGGCGTTTGAGTACCGCACTATCAAAAGCTACCACTTCCATGATTTGGGGATCGGGAAAAAACTCGATCGTGGTCCCGCGCTTTTTAGTTGTGCCCACCACTTCTAGGGGGGTGGTGGGGATTCCCTTTTCAAATTCTTGTCGGTAAATCTGTCCCTCTCGATAAATGGTCATAATAAGCTTGATAGAGAGCGCATTGACCACACTCACCCCCACGCCATGCAAGCCTCCAGAAACTTTATAGCTCTCTTGATCAAACTTACCCCCCGCGTGCAAGATAGTGAGCACCACCGTGGCGGCTGGAATGCCTTCTGTGGGGTGGATGTCCACAGGAATCCCCCGTCCATTGTCCTCTACAATGCACGAGCCATATTGACTTAAAGTTACTTTGATGTGATCGCAAAAGCCGGCCATACTCTCATCGACCGCATTGTCCACCACTTCATAGACCATGTGGTGTAAACCATTGACTCCCGTGTCGCCAATATACATGCCCGGGCGTTTTCTGACCGCTTCTAAACCTTTGAGAACCTTGATTTTATCGCCCATGTAAGAGTGCATCATCTGCCTTATTTGAGAATTAAAGATGAGAAAGCCTATTATAACATAGCTAGTTATGGGTTTGGAGCTTGTGTGCCATCTCTTCTAAGAGGAGTTTAATCTGTGTGTCTTCTAGCATAGCATCTTGGATGAGGCGCAGGGATTTGCTCACCGCGCTATGGTCTTTGAGTCCTAGAAACTGCGCGATCACGCTGGAGGAGTTGGGGGTAAGCTGGCGCGCTAGATAGATCACGCTTTTTTTAGCCAAACTGACCTGACGCGTGCGCGCGTTGCTTTGAATTTGAGAGGATTTGAGATTGAGAGTGGAGGCGACCACGCGTAAAATGCGCTCCAAACTGATCTCTTGGGCACGCTCCCTGGTAGTTTCTTGCACTATGCTTTGTGCCATTTGCAAGGTGATAGGCTGGTGGCTGAGGGTGGCAGTGGCACTCAGGCGTAAAAGCGTGCCCTCAATTTGGCGGATATTCTCATTTAAATGGCTAGCTAGATAGTGCAACACCTCTTGGGGGAGAGTGATACTATCTTGGGCGCATTTTTGTTCAATAATGGCGATCTTGGTCTCTAGGGTAGGGGGGTGCACGCTGGCCAACATGCCCATCTCAAAGCGCGAGAGGAGTCGCTCGGCTAGCCCCTTGATGTCTTTGGGGGGTTTGTCAGAGGTCATCACAATTTGCTTATTTTGGGCGTGCAGGGCGTTAAAGGTGTGAAAAAACTCCTCTTGAACTTTTTCCTTGCCCGCGAAAAATTGCACATCATCAATCAAGAGATAATCACAGGAGCGGTATTTTTCTTGGAATTTGTCCATGCTCCGACTATTAAGCCCAGACACATAGTCATTGAGAAATTGCTCGGCTGTAACATAGAGCACGCTTTTGAGCTGATCGCAGGCGTGGTTGCCTATGGCGTTGAGCAAATGGGTTTTGCCCAAGCCCACCCCCCCAAAGAAGAGCACAGGATTATATACACCTGCTTGGCGTGCCACTTGGGTGGCAATCTTGACTGCCATTTGGTTACACGCCCCCACTACTAAGGTATCAAAGCGGAAAACGGGGTTAAGGGTGGGGTTATTTTTGGCCAAAATGAGGGGCTTGGGAGGGGTAGTTTGTTGTTGGCTTTTAGGGCGCACCTGTACCTGCACCTTATAGCCCTTGTGCGCGCCGATGGTAGTTTCTAAAAGTGTGCGGTATTTGGCACTGATATAGTGGCATAGCAACACATTGGGCGCGTAAAAGACAAAAAGATCGGCTTTAGAGGCATGCGCGTCGTAGTGTAAAAGCTGCATGTAAGTCTTGAACTCATATTCGCTCATGTTCAATTTTACAGCCTCCCAAATCTGCTCGATCAAGCTCACTCTTTAAATACGCATGGTACGCATAGAATTAGCCAGCGCAATCAAAGTTACGCCCACATCCCCAAAAACTGCTTCCCAAAGGGTTGCAATCCCAAAAAAGCCCAGGACAATAAACATCGCTTTGATCCCCAGCGCAAAAACAATATTTTCAATGATGATTCGCTTGGTTTTCTTGGCGATCTTAAAGACTTTGAGCACGGATTCTAAAGAGTTATTGGTGATTACAATGTCCGCGCTCTCCTTGCTAATTTGGCTCGCCGAGCCCATGCTCATGCTCACATCTGCGCGCGCTAAAGTGGGCGCATCGTTGATTCCATCGCCCACAAACACGCTTTTATGCGCGTGTTTAGCTTGAAACTCTTCAAAAGCCTTGAGTTTGTCTTCAGGCAGGAGATTAGCGTAATAAGGGCAATCCAATTCTTCAGCCACGCGCTTGGTGCTGTATTCATTATCCCCGCTCAAAATACACATGTGCTCAACACCCGCATGTTTGAGTCCATCTAGGCATTCCTTGGCATTGTCTTTGAGCATGTCTGCCACCACAATATAGCCCACATGCTGCCCATTGGCAGCCACATGC
Source organism: Helicobacter salomonis (assembly GCF_900197775.1). Taxonomy (NCBI): domain Bacteria; kingdom Pseudomonadati; phylum Campylobacterota; class Epsilonproteobacteria; order Campylobacterales; family Helicobacteraceae; genus Helicobacter; species Helicobacter salomonis. The sequence continues at coordinate 91,625 of NZ_FZMA01000019.1, read as the reverse complement.
ACAACGGTGCCCTCTAAACTGCAGGTGTCATGAGGGATATTGTATTTGTGCAACATCTTATCATTGCCTGCAATGATGAGGTGAGAGTGGCAACTAGCCTGCACACCCAGCCCGCCGATCTCTTGATAGTCTTTGACCTCGTGTTGGCATTGGCGTTTGTAGGCTTTTTGGATGGAAATGGCGATGGGATGGGTGGAGAGAACTTGCGCACAAGCAGCGTGGGTGAGTACATCTTCTTTAGAAAAAGGGGCAATGGGCACAACATCCACAACATTAAACTCTCCCTTGCTCAAAGTGCCCGTCTTGTCAAAGGCGATATTTTTCACCTGACTAAGTGCCTCCAAAGTTTGCACGCTCTTAATCAAAATGCCCGCACGGCTAGCCGCCCCCACGCCCCCAAAATACCCCAAAGGCACAGAGATCACCAGCGCACAAGGGCAACTTACCATCAAGGCAAAGAGTCCGCGATAAATCCAAGTGTCAAAATCTCCATGTCCTAGCAGGGGGGGGACAAGGGCGATCAAAAGAGCGATCACGAAAACAGCAGGGGTGTAGTAGCGCGCAAAAGTGGTGATAAATTTCTCGGTTTGAGATTTCTGACTCACCGCATTAGAGACTAAATCCACGATCTTAGCCACCGAAGAGTCTGCGTAAAGCTTACTGACTTGGATTTCTAGCACGCCCTTAAGATTGATACTTCCCCCTAAAACGGGACTATGCTCCTTGACATTCACGGGCAAGGATTCGCCTGTGAGGGCTTTTTGATCTAGCAAGCTCTCCCCACTGAGCACCATGCCGTCCGTGGGGATTTTCTCCCCCACTTTGACAACGACTATATCCCCAATAGCTAACGCGTTAGGCTCGACCTCTTGCATTTCCTGCCCTACTTTGCGCACCGCGCGATTAGGCGCGACATCTAGGAGCGCGTGCAGGGATTGTTTGGAGCGCGCGATGGCCAGCTGCTGTAAAAACTCCCCTGCGGAGTAAAAAACCATGATGGAGACGGCCTCTTCATGTGCGCCCACACCAAAGGCGGCAATGGTGGCACTGAGCATGAGCGTGTTTTCATCAAAAAATTGCTTATTTTTAATGGCACGCAGTGCGCCCAAGAATACATCTTTGCCCGCAACTACATACACCCCGGCTAAAACCACATAGCTTAAATAAAGTGCCCAATTTTGGGTGCTAAAATGGATGGTGGCTATCGCTATTAAGTAGAGCGCGATGCTAACGAGTAAGGGTGTCGCGCTGGGTTTGGACTCGCTTTGAGCTTCAGCGGAGAGCTCCATCTCGGGTTCTAGTTGTTTGATGAGGGCTAGGGCTTTGGGCATGTCTTGGGTTTTAAGATAGAGCGTATTGGTGTTGAAAACCACACGCGCCTCTTGGACATAGCTTTGTTTGTTGAGTGCGCTCTCTAGTTTATTGGCGCAATCGGGGCAATCTAGCCCGGTGAAGTGGTATTTTTGCATCGCTCAAACCTTTCTAAATTGGAGTGCCTGTAAGATGTGCGCTTTTTGGATTGCCACACAGCTCGCTAAATCGGCGATGGTGCGCGCAACCTTTTTAGTGCGCTCAATCACACGCTCAGAGAATCCATAGCGTAAAATTGCTTGTTCTAAAATATGTTGCGCCTGTGAATCTAAAGGACAATATTGAGCGATCTCTTGCTCGGAGAGTTTGCCATTTAAGCAGGTTTGCCCTCTGGATTTTTGCATCTTAAAGGCTTCTAAGACTTGTTGGTGCATGTGTGCGGAAGTCTGCGTGCTTTTAGCTTGCACATCTGTAGGAGTCATCTGCACGAAGAGGTCGATGCGTTCTAAAAAAGGCGCGCTTAGGCGGTTTTTATACGCGATAATGTCTTTTTCTAAACAACGGCAGACCTTAAAACTATCCATCAAATTGCCACAAGGGCAGGGATTCATTGCCCCCACAAAGAGAAATGAAGTATCATAAGCGATCTTGCTAGCCACCCTAGAGATTACAAGCTGGTTATTTTCCATCGGCTCTCTTAGAGCTTCTAAAATGTCCTTTTTGAAATGGGGCAATTCATCAAAGAATAAAACCCCATTGTGGGCGAGCGCAATCTCCCCGGGTTTAGGGTTGTTGGCTTGTGTCGAGCCTAAAATGCTAGACTTAGACGCACTTTGGTGCGGGTTTCTAAAACTTCTTAAGGGCGTGTAGGTGCCCTCTTGGTGGCTCAAAATGCGCAATTTTGTAGAGGCGATCATTTCATCTAGGGTGCTGGGGGGTAAAATGTAGCGCATGCGCTTGGCAATCATGCTTTTTCCACAACCCGGGCTACCCTCAAAGATAATATTGTGCATCCCCGCAGCAGCAACAAGCGCGGCTTGTTTGGCGCGCTCTTGTCCCTTGACATCGCTAAAATCTAGGGAAAAATCTCGTGTATAGTAGTAAGGCATATCACCAATGTGCAAATACTCAAAGGGGAGTTTAGGGGTATGGGTACGCGGGACTTGGCTGTTCTGAGTGACAATTTCTAAAGCTTGCTTCAAGTGCTCTACAAAGTGCAAATGCAGGTTGGGGATCAAACTAAAGAGTTCTTGCCCAGCCTGGGGCAGGATCACATGGGCATTGGGGGCTTGCAGGGCAATATCCAAGAGCATGGGAAAAATTGCATCACTATGCTTGATTCTACCATCTAAACCTAATTCCCCAAAGGCAAACCAAGTATGTTTAAGGGGGTTTCTCTGTAAAGCGATCAAGAGCGCCATGGGTAGGTCAAAATGACTTCCACTTTTAGGCAGATCGGAGGGAGAAAGATTGATGGTGATTTTCAAGGGTGGGAAGGCAAAACCGTTATTTTGCAGCGCCCCCTGTACGCGCTGCCTAGATTCCTGGATTGCATTATTGGCAAGACCAGTAATCACAAAGGCAGGCAGGGCACGCGTAAAACTCCCCTCTACCTCTACAATTTTAGCGCTTGCGCCATGCATCGTAGAGCAATAAAGGGTATTGACATGCACTTGTGCGTGCATTAACTCTCGCTCTTGAGGGCTTTTTTAAATTCCTTTTCAAATTTTTTACGCTTGAGCATGGAGAGTTTATCCACAAATAAAACCCCATTGAGGTGATCCATCTCATGCTGAATTGCTACGCTTAAAAGCTCGCTGGCTTGCAACATTTTAGGCGTGCCGTGGCGATCTTGATAGGCTAGAGTGAGGTTAGCATGTCTTTCGATTTCCTCGTAAAATTCAGGTACGGACAAACACCCCTCCCGCCATAAAACACTCCCCTCTGTATGCGTGATCACGGGGTTGATGATCTCTAGGCAATCCTCGGGGTGCTGCGTCTCCTCCTCTCCCTGGGGTAAGTTGATGATGAGGATGCGCTTGGGCACACCTACCTGAATAGCTGCTAAACCAATGCCTTTACGGGCTAGCATGGTTTCGTGCATGTTGTCCAAGAGTGTATGCAACTCCGCATCAAACACACGCACCTCGCTAGAGCGCATACGCAACTTCTTATTAGGATATTGTAAAACTTCTAAAATCGCCATCTAAGCCTGCTTAGAACTTTTGACTAACACTTCATCTACAAGCCCATATTCCTTAGCTTCTAGCGCACTCATGAAAAAATCGCGATCGGTATCTTGTTCGATCTTTTCTAGGGGTTGTCCGGTGTTGGTTGCCATGATTTGATTGAGTAAATCTTTGAGGCGCAAAATCTCCTTGGTGTAAATGGCGATATTGGCAGCTTGACCGTGTGTACCCCCTAGGGGTTGGTGGATCATAATCCTAGAGTGGGGCAGAGAAAAGCGTTTGCCCTTAGCTCCACAACTGAGCAAGAACGCGCCCATCGAAGCAGCCTGACCAACGCAGATGGTGCAAATATCTGGATGGATGTAGTTCATGGTGTCATAAATACTAAAGCCACTGGTAACAGAACCCCCGGGGGAATTGATATAGAGATTAATATCTTTCTCAGGGTCTTCGGCCTCTAAAAAAAGCAACTGAGCGACAATTACCGACGCTACAGCATCATTGATTTCTCCGCTGAGCAAGACAATGCGATCTTTGAGAAGACGCGAATAAATGTCGTAACTGCGCTCCCCACGCCCTGTTTTTTCAACAACAATGGGAACATAATTCAAGAAACCCTCCTTTTTAAGCTTTGGCTAGATGCTTGTCGAGCAAGAAAGTGAGCACACGATCCTCGACCATCGCCATTTTAACAGCGGGAAGCATGTTGTTTTTTTGATAGTGTTCGATGAACTGCTGGGGGTTTTGATTAGTGGCCATCGCCTCATAATAGAGGGTTTGGAACACCTCATTGTCCTGCACCTCAATCTTTTCTTGTTTAGCCAAAGCATCGATGATGAAAGTTACCTTGACGCTTTTGAGTGCATTTTCTCTGAAACTCTCGCGTTTTTTTTGCACCTTGGCAGGATTTTCCTGAAGTCTTTTAATTTCTTCTGCAGGCATGCCCTGTAAAGACTGACGCAAAGACAGATCCATTTCCTGCTCTACAATTGTGCTGGGTAGATCAAAGGAGAGTGCATTATCCAAATTGTCGATGAGGCGTTCCTTCAACTCCTGATTATAGAGCTTGGTTTTAGCCTCTAAGAAAAGTTGATCTTTAATTCTTTGCTGGAGCAATTCTAAAGTGGGTTCCTTTTCTTGATTGAGCACGGCCTTGACAAACTCTTCATCAATTTCTGGAATTTTGCGCACTTGAATCTGGTGGAGCTTGACACGGAAAGAAACCTCCTTGTCTGCTAAAGTGGTGTTGGCATAATCTTTGGGAAAATGCACTGAAAAATATTTTTCATCCCCCACTTTCATCCCTACCAACTCTTTCTCAAAACCCTCTACAAGTCTACCTTCTCCCACGATGAGAGCAAAATTCTGTGCCCGATTGCCTTCAAAGGGCTGATTATCCAGTAGGCCCTCAAAATCTACAACTACCCCATGCCCTTTGCTTACAGCGCTCCCCTCTGGAGCATCTGAAAAAGTAGATCGCTCTTTGGCCAAGAGATCCAAACGCTCTTGCACCTGAGCTTGAGTAATCTCCTCTACGGAAAAACTGGGAATACACGCCTCTACGCCAGAAAGATCAATAGTGGGTCTAAGCCCAATGCCCAATTCAATTTCAAAGTGCGTGTCCTCCCTGCTAAATTTGAGAATAGCTGGATTCCCAATCATTTCTTGCGGAGCGAGTTCCAAGGCTTCCACACCCGCGCGCAAGACGGAATCGAGCAATTCTTTTTGCGATTCTTGTTCAATATGCCCTTGATAGCGCTGTCTGACAATGTCTAGAGGAACTTTACCTTTTCTAAAACCATCCAATTTAGTGCTTTTGGCGATTTTTTGGGCAATCTTTTTGGATTTTTCTTCAAAATCCTGCATAGAAGGCTTGGCATGGATGCGTGCGTTAGCTCCATCTAGCCTTTTAGTCTCTAAATCCATCCACAACTCCTTGAGGTTTGAGTATAATAAAGGGGTCATTCTAACTAAATATGCGTTAATCCACAATAAAATCTTGGGAGGATCATGTCTTCTTTAGAAGCACTTAAAGCCCGTCTACAACTCGCGCGCGATCTCTCACCTCGCTATGGCATGGTTTGCAAAATTTTGCCCAATATGGTGTTTGTGCAGGGGTTTTTACCTTCCGTGGGAGATGTGGTTAAAGTGGAACGGGGTGATGGCAAGGAATGCCTAGGAATGGTGGTGGTGGTTGAACAACATCAATTTGGCTTCACACCCTTTTCCTTTGTAGAGGGGTGTAAGGTGGGAGATCGGGTGCTCTTTGCCAAGGAGGGGTTGAGCTTTCCTGTGGGAGAGGGCTTACTAGGGCGCGTGCTCGATCCTTTGGGTAATCCCCTAGATGGACTAGGTTTTGTGCGCGCCACCAGCTTTGCACCCGTGATGGTAGAGCCGATGAAGCCTTTAGATCGAGGTGTGATCGATGAACCCTTTGGGGTAGGGGTTAAGAGCATTGATGCTTTGCTCACCTGTGGCAAGGGACAGAAATTAGGTATTTTTGCGGGGAGCGGAGTGGGTAAATCCACACTCATGGGCATGGTGGTGCGCGGATGCAACGCTCCCATTAAGGTTATCGCGCTCATTGGAGAGAGGGGGCGTGAAATTCCCGAATTTATCTACAAAAACTTACGGGGCAATTTGGATAACACCGTGCTTGTGGTTGCTACCAGCGACGATTCACCCTTGATGCGCAAATACGGCGCGTTCTGTGCGATGAGTGTAGCGGAGTATTTCAAAAATCAAGGCCATGATGTGCTATTTCTCATGGACTCCATTACCCGCTTTGCGATGGCCCAGCGCGAGATTGGACTGGCAATGGGCGAACCCCCCACGAGCAAAGGCTACCCTCCTTCTGCTCTCACCCTATTGCCCCAACTGATGGAGCGCGCGGGCAAGGAGAAAAACAAGGGGAGTATCACGGCATTTTTTACCGTGTTAGTAGAAGGTGATGATCTCTCTGACCCCATCGCTGATCAAGCGCGCAGTATCCTAGATGGGCATATTGTGCTCAGCCGTGAACTCACCGATCATGGTATTTACCCGCCCATCAATATCTTAAACTCTGCTTCTAGGGTGAGCAAGGAAGTGAGTGCGCCAGCACACATGCTAGCCGCGCGCAAATTTCGTAAACTTTACGCCTTGCTTAAGGAAAACGAAGTATTAGTCCGTATTGGCTCCTACCAACAGGGTTTTGATGCAGATTTAGACGAGGCGATCGCCAAAAAGGCAAGTATGGAAGCGTTCATGTTACAAGAAGAGGAGGAAATTGTGCATAGTAACACAAGTATCCAACAGTTAATCGCGCTCATGCAAGAATCTTAAGATTGGCTAAAGGATAGCGTGGTATACCATTTTCATCATGAAAATGACCATTATACATACAAACTCTACTTCAATTAGGATTTTTCGATGGAACGTATTTATTTAGACAACAATGCAACAACTAAAGTTGACCCTGCGGTTCAGGCCTTGATGCAGCCTTATTTTGGGGCACAGTATGGTAACCCAAATTCTCTGCATAAATTTGGGACAGAGACTCATCCGGCTATCTTAGAGGCATTCGACAAACTCTACGCGGGGGTGGGAGCGCGCAATGAAGATGACATTATCATCACTTCTTGTGCTACAGAGAGTAATAACTGGGTGCTCAAATCCATGTACTTTGATGCTTATCTCAAGCATGGGAAGAGCCACATTGTTACCACAGAGGTCGAGCACCCGGCCGTGCATGCTACATGCGAATTTCTGGAAAGTGTGGGGATGGAGGTTACCTATTTACCCATTAACGCACAGGGCACCATTAGCGCAGAACAGGTCAGAGAAGCCATCACCGATAAAACCGCTTTGGTGAGTGTGATGTGGGCAAACAATGAAACCGGGCTTATCTTCCCCATTGAAGAAATTGGAGCAGTGTGTAAAGAGAAGGGTGTATTGTTTCACAGCGATGCGGTGCAGGCTATTGGCAAGATTCCCGTGGATATGCGCCGAGTACATGTGGATTTTCTCTCCTTCTCGGCCCATAAATTTCATGGACCCAAGGGCATTGGGGGGCTTTACATCCGCTCTGGTGTGGAGCTCACTCCCCTGTTACACGGCGGAGAGCACATGCATGGACGGCGTAGTGGCACTCTGAATGTGCCCTACATCATAGGGATGGGTGAGGCGATGCGTCTAGCTCAAGAGCATTTAGAGTATGAAAAAAAGGTGGTTGGGGAATTGCGCGATAAGCTTGAGGATGCGTTGTTAGACATCCAAGATGTTTTTGTGATCGGGGATCGCACACACCGCGTGCCCAATACGACTTTAGTCAGTGTGCGTGGAATCGAAGGCGAGGCGATGCTTTGGGATTTGAATCGCGCCAATATTGCTGCTTCTACGGGGAGTGCGTGTGCGAGTGAGGATTTGCAGGCCAACCCAGTGATGGTAGCCATTGGTGCAGATAAGGAGCTTGCCCACACCGCAATTCGCTTTTCTCTGAGTCGTTTTAATAAGACGGAGGAGATTGATTATACCATCCAAGCTTTCCAAAAAGCGGTGAAGCGTTTGCGCAATATTTCTAGCTCTTATGGCTTATAAAAGAAAGGAGATCGCATGGCAAAGAAGAATTTACTCGGTGGCGCTTTGTGGGATGCTTATTCTAAAGAAGTGAGCAGACGCATGGATAACCCCACACATTTGGGGGTTATTACAGAGGAGGAGGCACAGGTTAAAGGGGGGAAGCTCATTGTTGCAGACTATGGTGCAGAGGCTTGCGGGGACGCGGTGCGCCTTTATTGGTTGGTAGACCCCAAGACGGACGTGATTGTGGATGCTAAGTTTAAAAGTTTTGGGTGTGGCACAGCCATTGCGAGCTCGGACATGATGGTTGAACTTTGCTTGGGTAAGCGGGTGCAGGATGCCGTCAAGATCACAAATTTGGATGTGGAGCATAGCCTGCGCGATCATCCCGATGTGCCTGCTGTGCCTGGGCAAAAAATGCACTGCTCTGTGATGGCTTACGATGTGATTAAACAAGCCGCCGGGCAGTATTTAGGCAAGAACCCCGAAGACTTTGAGAGCGAGATTATTGTGTGTGAATGTGCACGGGTAAGTTTGGGAACGCTCAAGGAGGTGATCGCACTCAATGATCTCAAGAGTGTGGAGGAGATCACCCAATATACTAAGGCGGGGGGTTTTTGCAAGAGTTGCGTACAGCCGGGCGGGCACGAAGCTAGGGAGCATTATTTAGTGGATATCTTAAGAGATGTGCACGCCGAAATGCAGACGGAAGCACTCAAGCAGAATGCACAAAAATCCTTGAGTGGGGATTTGGCTTTTGTAGACATGACGATGGTGCAAAAAGTCAAGGCCATCGACCAGACCATTGATGTGCATATTCGCCCCATGCTCATGATGGACGGAGGTAACTTGGAAATCTTAGATATTAAAGAGGGCGGAGGGTTTGTGGATGTGTATATCCGCTACATGGGTGCGTGTGATGGGTGCGCGAGCGCATCTACAGGAACCTTATATGCCATCGAAGGAGTGTTGCAACAGTATTTAGACGAACACATCCGCGTGTTGCCTATTTAAGTGAGAGGGGGGCCTGATTATCAATTTTGTGCTATAATGAGGCTTGCCAATTTCAACGATGTATTTGAGGTGTTTTTAGATGCAAAGAATGAAACAAGGGGTTATGCTTGTGGGAGCTACACTGACTTTTTCGGGCTGTCTCTTCATGGCCAAACAACCCTCAGAAACGCAAGTCCCAATGAACGAACCTAGCGCCGAGCCTGTCGCTAAATCCACGCAAAAATTCGCCAACAAAAATAAACTAGGTCGGACCACCGGCGATACTCTCCTAGATTTTAACTACCCAATCAATATCGTTCAAGAACCCATTAATAATCGTTTCGTCGGCATTCTTGCGCCACATATGCAGGTGAGTGATAATCTCAAACCCTATATTGCGCAGTTTCAGGAAGCACTGCTCAGTCAAATTCAAGAGATTTTCCAAAAACGAGGTTATCAGGTTCTGCATTTCACTACAAGAGAGGCACTAACACCGGCACAGAGACACAAAACATGGGCTGTTTTAGACTTGAATGCTTGGGTGGGTGTCTTAGAAGATATCAAAATGCAGACAAGCGATCCAGCTAAACAAAACCTAGATGTCATGGTGGATCAGAGCTCGGGTTCGCTTTGGTTTAATTTCTTTGAACCGGAAACGGGCAGGGTAATTCACAACTTTGGTGTCGATGTGAGCAATTATCAAGCAGTTACTCATACCTACAGCTACCGCAGCACTAACTCGGGGGGATTTTATGCTCCCGGTGTTACTAACAAAGTCCAACTCATTAAGGATAAGGACGATGCGATTCGCAGGATTCTCAATGAGATGTATGTGAAGGTGATACGATCGTTGGTGGCCGAGCTTACGGATTCCAATGTCAATCGCTATAGCAACGCCATAGAAAAAATTAAAAGGTAGGTTTCCGCCCTCGTAAGGTGTACTATGAACAAGCTGAGTATATCTCAGAAGCTCTATGGAGGTTTTGGGATTGTAATCATTCTAATGATAGTTCTGAGTATTGTGGGTGTGACTCGAGTGCGCACTATCAATGATATTTTAACTGAAATTACTAATTACAATGCTGTCAAACAGCGCTATGCCATCAATATGCGCGGGAGTGTGCACGATCGTTCTATTGCCGTGCGCGATGTGGTAATCACCCAAGATCCCCAAGTTTTGGAGTCCCGTGTCAAGATGATTGCCAAACTTTATGCAGACTACCAAGGTGCCAAAAAGTCCATGGACGATCTCTTTGCAAATCTGGGCGAGCGTTACATTAGTTCGGAGGAGCGCAGGCTATACGCTCAGATCAATACGATTGAAACAGCCACTGTCGCACAGATCAATCAGATTATCGCCTTGAAAGAGGAAAACACACAACGCGCAGCAGATTTTTTAAACCAGGGTCTAGCGCAGAATTTTGTCAAGTGGCTTGCAGCCATCAACGCCTTTATCGATCACGAAGAAGGTCTTAATAAGGAATTGACCTCGCTTGCCATGCACATTGCCGATGGTTTTAGTCGCCTCATGATCACCTTGACACTCATTGTGCTGGTCATTGGGGTTGTCGTGGCCATTGCTATTGTGCGTTACATACAGGCTTCTCTAGGTGCAGAACCCATTGCAATCAAAAAGGTTGTGTGCACCATTGCGGAAGGTAATCTCTCTAATACGATCCGAGCGAGCTCTGAGGGTAGCGCACTGGATGCCATTAGGGAGATGCAGACTTCTATGACGGATATTATCAGACAGATTAGCCAGTCTTCTGACGATGTTTCTGTGAAATCTGCCTTGGTATCTAATCTCTCGCGCATTTCTCAAGAAAATGCCAATAAGCAAGTGAACATGACCACAGAACTCATTAAAAATATGGGGCATGTACAAGATAGCATTCAGGGCGTGAGTAATATCATTGCCCAAACAGAGGAGAATTCCTTGCAAAGTGTAACATTGAGCCAAAGAGGCAAAGAGGCTGTGTATAATACCGCGCAGAGCATGGTAGGTATCACTCAAAGCGCGCGCGCTGGAGCAGCACAAATCCAATCTTTGGACAAATATGTCCAGAACATCGGCCAAAGTGCTGAGATCATTCAGGGTATTGCCGATCAAACCAATTTACTTGCGCTTAATGCAGCGATTGAAGCAGCCAGAGCGGGTGAACATGGGCGTGGTTTCGCCGTGGTAGCCGATGAAATCCGCAAATTAGCCGAACACACTAGCGGGGCCACTCAGGAGATCGGCTGTATTATCCAGATGATTCAAGAGGAAACCAAAAAGTCTGTGGCCAGCATAGAGAATATGGTGCTTGAGATTGCTAAGAGTCAAGAACATGCCAACCAAGCTTCTAATGCCTTAGAGGCCATTTACAATAAGGCTACCAGTTCCCTAGAAGATGCCAAGAATGTAGTGATGCACTCTGAAAACCAGTACCACAATATTGCCAACATTGCCAATCAAATCAGACAGATTGCTCAAATTGCCCGTGAGGTCGCTACCTCCATGAGTGGGAATACTCAAGAAATCCGTGTATTGGAGCGTACAGCGCAAGACCTGCAAAAAATCGTGCATAATTTTACACTTTAGTTGTGCTATAATCCCGCATATTTATACCAAGGAGTTTCGATGAAGATTTTAGTGATTCAAGGACCCAATTTGAACATGTTAGGACACCGCGATCCTAGACTTTATGGGCCTGTTACCCTTGATCAGATTCACGAGAACATGGAGAATCTCGCCAAGCAAAATAATGTGGAGCTGGAGTTCTTCCAAACCAATTTTGAAGGGGAAATCATCGATCGCATCCAGGAATGTGTAGGGAGTGATTTTGAGGGGATTATTATTAATCCCGGAGCGTTTTCGCACACTTCCATTGCGATTGCCGATGCCATCATGCTTGCGGACATACCCGTCATTGAAGTGCATTTGAGCAATATCTTTGCCCGCGAAGAGTTTAGGAAAACTAGCTACACAGGTGCGGCAAGCGCAGGTGTTGTAACTGGCTTTGGGGCTTTTGGTTACCATGTGGCACTGATTGCCATGATGCAGTTTGTAGCCGAAATCAAAGCCATGAAAGAGAATCAAGCGCAGGCGGGCTCTGCTCCCAAAGAGTTGGACGAGGTGAAGTCTTGAGTGTAACCTCCCATTTCACCACAGACGAGAACGCCCAATACTTTGCATGCGGTTATAGCTGCGATCATGGGGTGTTTTTGCAGTTAGAGGAAAGGGCATTTTTCATCACCGATGCACGCTATACTTTGGAGGCGCGTGAGGGAGTACGCGCGGGTGTAGAGGTGGTGGAAAGTGCTGATTTATGGGGCAAGGCGATTGAGCTGGCTCACAAGACTCCTCGACTTTATTTTGACAGTGCCCAGATCAGTGTGCAGGTTCATCAGCGGCTTTTGGCTGGTTTGAAAAGTTGTGAGCTAGTAGGGGAAGTGGATTATCACAGAAAGCAGCGCGTTACAAAGAGTGAAGAGGAGATTGCGCTACTCAAACGTGCGCAGGCGCTGAATGTAGAAGCGTTTGAAAGTTTTGCGCGGCATGTGGAAAGTGCGCAGGGGCATGTGGAGCAGGCCTTGCAGTTTAAGAGTAAGGAATTTTTAACGCATGGAGGGAGTTACGATCTGAGTTTCGAACCCATTGTAGCCATCAATGCCAATGCCGCTAAACCCCATGCGCTCCCCAGTCAAGAGCGTTTGCGAAAAGGTGATTTGCTCCTAGCTGATATGGGGATGAAATATCAACGCTATTGTGCTGATCGCACACGCACAGCCTTTTTCAATGGAGAAAACTTTAGTTTTGGTAGGGATCAGCGTTTCAAAGACCCGGAGTTGCAAAAGATTTACGATGTGGTGCGCAAGGCGCAGGAAAGCGTCATCGAAAACTTGCGTGCAGGCATGACGGGCAAAGAAATCGATGCGCTCGCCAGAGAGGTAATTACGGAGAACGGGTATGGAGCGTTTTTTGCGCACGGCACTGGGCATGGTATCGGGCTAGACATCCATGAATTACCCTTTATTTCGCCTAGAAGCGAGATGGTGATTGAAGATGGCATGGTGTTCTCTGTAGAACCCGGAATTTATATCCCAGGACGGTATGGGGTGCGTATCGAAGACTTGGTAGTGGTGAGGCATTCTAGGGCCGAGGTTCTTTGATGGGGTGATGTGCGCACTGGTCTGTACGCGTTTTTTTCCTTGTAGGGGTGTGCGCACGCACTCTTTGAGGAATGTAGCAACTTTGGGTATAGGGAGCAATGTGGGCGATTCTAAGAAAGTTTTTGAGGCGTTGTGGGTGTGGTTTACACGCCATAGCGCATTTTCACGAGTGTGTTCCTCACCTCTGTATATCAATCCCGCTTTTGGCTACACAGAACAGAGGGATTTTACAAACGCCACCTTGTCTTTTCACACAACTTTAAGTGTACTGGAACTCTTCGCACTCGTCTTTTATTTGGAAAGACGCTGGGGGAGAGAACGCAAGCGTTCTTTCAAGAATGCACCTAGAACACTTGATATCGACATCCTTTTTTTTAACAATGTCGTGTATAAACAGTCTTATTTGACATTACCCCATCCTAAGTGGGATCAGCGCACCTCCGTGCTTGTGCCTTTGATTTTGCAACATGCGGTATGGAGACAAATATGAAACTCTACACCTATAGCGGTGAGACAACCGCTGAGGCGCTCAAACGCGCCCAAAGTGAACACGGGCATAATGCTCTAGTGGTGAAGGCACAAGAAATCCGTAAGAAAAGTTTGACAGAACCCGGACTCTACGAAGTTGTGGTGGCGGTGGATAAACCCAAGGAAGACAGCAAACCTAAAAGCAATAATATGCAGGAACGCCTAGAAAGCGCGTTGCAGGCCGCTCCACGCTCTAAAGAACCCCCACCTCCTCCTGAAGAGGAGGTGAGCATTGACCTCTCAAAAACCTTGGAAGAGATGCGTAAGCTTGCTGGAGTGAGTCCTCTTCCCCCTCCTGCTCCTACCCAAGCAAGTGTGTCCGATGCAGATGCAAATGTTCCTAAAGAGGTCGCCTCTCCAAAGAAGGATGTGGATGGGGTAGGCCTGCATTCTATCAATGGTGAACTCAATAAAATCAACGATAATCTTAAACTCATCCAGAACATGGTGTGGAATGATAGCAAGGAACCCGACTTCATCATTCCTCAAGAGTTTGCCGAAATTTATCGTTTGGCGAAAAATAGTGGCATGCACAAGACACACCTAGATGAGATCATGCGTTTGAGTTTGGAACTCATGCCTGTGAAAATGCGTGAAAATTCGGTTACTGTGAAGCGTTATTTTAGAGAGGTCTTGCGCAAAATGATCTACTGTCGCCATGAGAGCTTAGATCCCAATTATAAGAAAATTCTCATGTTAGTAGGACCTACTGGTGTGGGCAAGACTACCACTCTAGCTAAATTGGCTGCACGTTATTCTAAGCTACTAGACAAAAAATACAAGGTGGGAATTTTGACCTTGGATACTTATCGTATCGGCGCTGTAGAGCAGTTAATGTGGTATGCCAAAAAGATGAAAATCAGCATTGAAACCGTGATGGACTCGGAGGACTTCACCAAGGAGATGAGCACATTGGAATATTGTGATGTGGTGCTCATCGACACAACGGGGCACTCTCAGCACGATAAAAAGAAAATCGAAGCCTTGAAGAAGTTCACTGCTAGTGGGTATAAGATTGACACAACTTTGGTGCTCTCACTCACTACAAAGTACGAGGATCTGAAGGACATTTATAACGCTTTTGGTCCCTTAGAGATTGATAGCCTGATTTTCACTAAACTAGATGAAAGTCGTGGGTTTGGAAATTTATTTTCTCTAGTTTATGAGAGTAAAAAACCCATTAGTTACCTATGCATCGGGCAGGAAGTACCCATGGACCTATTGGTAGCCAGTAATGATTACTTGGTGGATTGCATGCTCGATGGGTTTGTACACCCTGATAGGAAAAAAGCATGACGCATAACCAAGCAAGCGGTTTGGAACATATCATGGAGCCTAGAAGTATTTTTAATAAAAATGGCAAGACTAAATTCATCGCCATCACCAGTGGTAAGGGGGGCGTGGGTAAGTCGACCATCAGCGCTAATCTAGGCTATAGTCTATTCAAGAATGGGTATAAGGTGGGGGTATTGGATGCAGATATTGGGCTGGCTAATTTGGATATTATCTTTGGAATCAAGACCAATAAGAATATCTTGCACGCGCTCAGAGGTGAGGCGCGCTTTAATGATGTCATCTACCCCATTGAGGAAGGGTTTTATTTAGTGCCCGGGGATAGTGGAGAAGAGATTTTTAAATATGTAAGTCAAGAAATTTTAGATAGTTTCGTGGATGAAGAAAATGCGCTAGACGATCTAGATTACATGATTATTGACACGGGGGCGGGAATTGGGGAATTTACCCAGGCTTTCTTGCGCGCGAGCGATTGCGTGGTGGTGATCACCACTTCTGATCCAGCGGCTATTACCGATGCCTACACAACCATCAAAGTCAACTCTAAAACAAAAGATGATGTGTTTGTTTTGGTCAACATGGTAGACTCCGCAGACAAGGCTATGCAAATTTTTACGGGTATCCAACGCGTGGCCCGAGAAAATATCCCTCACATGACCTTGAATTATTTGGGCTATATCCAAAATAGCAATGCTCTCAAACAAGCCATTAAAAATCGTAAACTCTTGTGTAAGAGTGAACCTTTTAACACTTTTTCCTTCTCTATAGGTCAGGTTTCTAAAATTTTGACCATGAAGATGGAACACAATGTGATAGAAACGCCTAGAGATAATTTTGTCGGGTTTTTTAAGCGCTTACTAAAATATTTATGAGGTGGTGCCATGAGAGTGGATAACTTTGTAAACTTTGCCATCGTGGGAGGCTTTTTTATCGGGTTGATTCTTTCACTTATCAAATTTGACCAGCCTGAGTACATGCTTTTTGGGACTTTAGTAGCCACAGCGGGCTTTTACATGATCATGCTCTTGTTCGCGTCCATCTTCATGAATTTTGTCTACCCACGCAAGCGTTTCTTAAACAAGGTGGATTTGGAGCGCAAGTTGAGTTCTTTTAACAAAGAGTTTGTGGAAAGAGAGAGAGAGATAGATAGTCTTTTGAAGTACGTGCATAATTATGAATTCGATGAGAAATAAAGTGCTCAAAAAATCTAGTTACGACGCACAAATCCAAAGTTCTCAGGATGCCTTGGCGATTCAATACTTGCCCGCCGTGCGTGCCATGGCATTTCGTTTAAAAGAACGCTTGCCTAGTTGCGTTGATTCCAATGACCTAGTGTCCGTAGGCACTGAGGAGCTGATTAAGCTCGCACGCCGTTATGACACTGCGCTCAACGATTCCTTTTGGGGTTATGCTAAAACCCGAGTCAATGGTGCCATGCTGGATTATTTACGCTCACTGGATATAGTTTCGCGCACTTCTAGGAAGCTTATCAAGAGAATTGATCATGAGGTGTCTAAATATTATAATGAACATGGGCAGGAGCCCGATGATCTCTATTTGGCTCAGACTCTACAAGAGAGTATTGAAAAAATTAGAGAAGCCAAGGTGGCCTCTGACATCTATACTAATGTGCCCATAGATGAGCAATTTAACGCGATTGAACAGGACACTGTTGGTGTTAAGTTAGAGTTGGAAGAACTGATGGCGCACATCTACGATATCTTAAAGACTATGTCTGAGCGCGAACAATTAATCATCCAACTCTATTTTTTTGAAGAGCTTAACCTGAGTGAGATTAGAGAGGTTCTAGGGGTTACAGAATCTAGGATTTCCCAAATCATTAAGGAAGTAATCCGCAAAATCCGTATGAGCTTAGGAGGTGCGCATGGCTGATATTTTAAGCCAAGAAGAAATTGATGCGCTCCTAGAAGTAGTCGATGAATCTGAGGATGTCAACACACTTCAAAAAAAGGAGATCATGCCTCAAAAGCAGATCACCCTTTATGACTTCAAACGCCCTAATCGGGTCAGTAAGGAGCAATTGCGTTCTTTTAGAAGTATCCACGACAAAATGGCCCGCAGTCTTTCGAGCCAGATTTCAGCCATTATGCGCAGCATTGTAGAGATTCAATTGCACAGCGTGGATCAAATGACCTATGGGGAATTTTTGATGAGTTTGCCCAGCCCTACCAGCTTCAATGTGTTTTCCATGAAACCGGTTGGAGGCACGGGGGTTTTGGAGGTCAATCCTAGTATTGTGTTTCCAATGATTGATCGCTTGTTGGGAGGCAAGGGGAGTTCCTATGATCAAACTCGCGAATTTAGCGATATTGAACTCAATTTGCTAGATACAATTTTAAAGCAGGTGATGCAAATCCTCAAGGACATTTGGAATCCCGTCACTGAGTTTTTTCCCACCATTGATGCCAAAGAATCGAGCGCAAATGTGGTGCAAATTGTGGCGCAGAACGAAATCGTGATCATGGTAGTGATGGAGATTTTGATTGGACATAGCCGGGGCATGATGAATTTGTGCTACCCTGTGATCTCTATTGAGGGGATTTTATCCAAAATGGGTAATCGCGATGTTATGCTCACTGAAACAAGCTCCAAGAAGAGTCGTAATAAGGAACTCCAAGCCCTCGTGGGTGGGGCTAGTGTGGATGTGTCGGCATTTTTAGGAGGGGTCAAGCTCACACTTAAAGAGGTTTTGGATCTCGTGGTGGGAGATACAATTCGCCTTAATAAAGTCGCCAATGACACTGTGGTGGTCAACATCGACAAAAAAGAGCGCTATTTAGCTACAGTGGGCTATCAGGGCTATCGCAAAACCATTAAAATCAAGGAAGTCATCTATACGGAAAAAGATAGAGTGAAAGAGGTGTTAGAGGTATTAGAAAATCAGCGTAAAATCAAGATTGGTAATATCAAGAAGGAAGAAGAATGATTGAGGATTTTTTAAAACTCTTTGTCCAAGAATGCACTTCGACTTTGAGTGGACTGCTGGGCAAGAGTCCAGCTGTAGAACTCAAAAATGAAATTTCTGTGGGGGATTTCATTTTTATCGAGCATGCCTCTATTGTAACGCACGTCAAGCCTGAAACCAATGTTACAATTACCTTAGCTGTTCCTGTCCCTATGGCAAGTGCGCTAGCAGACCTGATGATAGGGGGTGAAGGAACTAGCAAAGAAACTTTAGAAACAGATGACTTAGATGCTGTTAAAGAAATCGGTTCTAATATCTTTGGGGCTCTTACCACTGCTTTGCAAGCTCAAGAGGTGCTTCCTAAGCTTTCTTTTGAAGTGAGTGAAGCAATTGATGCCCAGGATGCCTCTTTGCTCGATCCCTATAGCGATGGCTTTGAATTTGGTTTTGAGCTCGATACGATTAAATCCAGCTTCTTCATTTTCTGCGGAGGGGTCTTTTTAGACCTTTTCAAGAAAAAAGTTATTCCTCAAAATACTTCTAAAATTAGACATTCTCCCTCAATGCCTAATTTGCCCGTTGTACCCAAAAGTGAGCGTGCAGAGGGAGATAACCATCTTGAACAGCTGGAAGTGCGCAATATCAATATGCTCTTGGACATCAAGCTCAATGTGAAAGTGCGTATTGGACAAAAGAAAATGATCCTAAAAGATGTCGTTTCTATGGATATTGGAAGCGTCATTGAACTCAATCAGATGGTTAATGATCCACTAGAAATTTTAGTGGACGACAAGGTAATTGCCAAAGGAGAGGTTGTGATTGTGGATGGGAACTTTGGAATCCAGATCACAGACATTGGCACCAAAAAAGAGCGCTTAGAACAACTCAAAGATAGTTGATACGCACTCGCGTCCTCAAACCCCTTTTCAGATATCAAACTCACAAGGTGTCACAAGGAGGTTGCCTCGCGCGTCTAAAGCCCGCAAACAGCCAAACCACATGAGAAGTGTCAAAACCCCGCCGTACGCAGTGCACACGATCCAGACTGACTCAATGTGCAGAAATTTCTAAAAACCTTTGGGCAGCTCTGAGTTGGCGCATTTGCACGCCAAGGGCCTGCTGCTCGTCCTTAAGCTTCTGAAGGGTTTGCAAAATTAGTTCCCGGGCAACTTGAAGAGTTTCTAAATCCGTGCCATCCCCCTCCTCGAAAGGAAAAGCCTCCACTAGAACAGAAGCTTTGGGAAGATCGTCTTCCAAGAGTGCAATCTTAAGCTTATCGACCCAATTCGTGTTGGTGAATCTCACGCCACGCCTCCAAGAGTCCTCGAGCTACACGCATCACCAATCCAATTTTCTCACTATCATTTTCTAAATTCGCTTGAGTGAGCACTTTAATTTGGTGGGTGTAAAGTCCGGTTAGATAAACAGCCACTTCACCCCCGCGTTCATAATCCAAGACATTCAGGAGCTCGGTAAAGATGTCGGTCACTTTATTCAAGTAAAGAATCTTCTTTTCAATGTCTCCTGCTTCAATATAGCGCTGCGCCTGTGCGCAAAACTTCAAAATACCCTCATAGAGCATCTCAATGAGTCTAGCCGGAGACTCTACGGTCACAGAATTTTGTTGGTAAATATTGTATGCATTCGCCCTAAACATCTCTTCCCTTTTCAAGCGTGGTATTGGCGCTAATTCTTCTTAGCGGCAGCCTGATCAATCATCATCTGTACCGTGTTGAAAGACTTATTCGCCCTAGAAATCTGCTCATCATAGGCGGCAAAACGCTCCGCCATGGTGTCATAGCGCGTTTTTAAAAGCTCCATGGCGTTCTCCTTATCCTTTTTCAGGGCTCTGACATCCTGGTTTAAAGAGTCCTCATAGAGTTTCAAACGCGCATTACCACCATCGACTAAATTCGCCAAAACTTTATCTACGCGTTCAAAAATTCCATCTTGGTGAATTTCTTTACCTCCGATGGTCTTATTATCACTTCCATAGAAAAAGTCCTGTGTGCCTTGAGGATCAGCACTGATTGCACTAGAGAGGCGATTTTCATCAAGACTCATTTTGCCATGTTCATCGAGCATGATTCCGTATTTCATCAGGCTATCCACCCCTTTACTGGTAGTGAGCGTAAATGTAACTGCATTGGTTAAGGACGAGCGAATGGTGCGGATATCACTCACTCCATTGAAAATCCCCGCGATTTTAGTGTCGGGATCGTAACGGGTTGTCTCATCTAATTTAGGGATGAGTTCATTATAGGCTTTGACAAACTCTTTTACATTATCCACAATCGCCTTATCATCTCTAGTAATGCTCACAATGGCAGGCTTGCCCGCCTCCGTTGTGCCCAGCAAGCTTAAAGATACCCCATTGATCACATCATTCACTTCATTGGTGGGGCGGGTGATAGTCGCGCCATTATAGGTAAATCTAGCATCCTCAGCACTTTGGAGGTTTTTGATGGCGAAGAGTTCTTGCGCATTAGCATAGGAACGACTGAAACCCTCAGAAAGGCCCAAAGCGCTGAGTCCTAGCTTGCCCTGCGCATCTGCCCCATTCAGGCGCAACTGCCCACTAGCACTATTGAGAACAAGCTTGCCATCATTGCCCACGGAGGCACTGACACCTTCTAACTTACTCAGGGCCTGCGCGATAGCTTGGGCATTTTGCTCGCTAGAATTGCCAGACTTAGTGATCGCCCCCAAGTCCAGGCTTTGACCATTGACACTGATAGTCCCCTTGATTGTCCCTGATTTAGGAGCGGTTACTGCCTTGAGTAAATCCCCCTCCGCTTGGGATTTCTCTTGGATAAAACCCAGTTCACGCGCCTTGTCCCCTCCCACCTCCACAGCCAACCCTCTTTTATCGTTGATGACTAAAGACTTGCCATCATTAATCACCCCTACATTTAGCTGTCCATCCTCCACAAGAGCCTTCGTAGCAGGATTGTCCTCTAAGGCTTTTTGGATCGCCCCGCGTAAAGCTCTATTCTTGCTTTCTATAGAATTCTGTGCACTTAACTCTAGGGCAATGGGAATTTCAAGTGCATTATTGTGTTCATCATAGACTCTGATAAAAAAGTCGTCCTCGGGCTTGGTTTCACTTTTGAGCGCCAAACTGATGGGGGCATCACTACTCAGATGAGAAATCACGTTTGAACCAAAATAGATGCGGTTGTCCGCACCCGTATTTTTGCCATTGATCATCAGCTGATAGGGTTTGTTCCCCCCAGTTTTCATGACAATCCCCATGACATTACCATCAGTGGCATCTGTGATAGCTTGTGCAACATCTCCCACACTCATACCTGCTTTGATGTTCACATCGTAATCTTGATGGTTGGTGTAAAAATGCAAAGTGGTATCGAATTGACTGAAAGCGTCATCGCGAGAGCTAAAATGCGTTCCAACTTCATTGATATCCCCCTGTGCCAAACTCTCCACATCTACTCTAATGTTTTGAATGGGAATGCCAGGACTTACATTTGCCTTGAGCGCGTCGCCAGTTACATTGCTATTGCGCGCAGTGTAAGTAGAATAGTCGCTCAAGGCCTTGGTGGGGGCTCTGAGATTGGAAATGAGGGTCTCAATCTCTATAAGGGCTTTTTGCTTCTCTAGGTTAGCTTCCATTTTTTTCTCAATGGGCTTAACCATCATATTTTCGTCTGCTTTTTTAAGCTTATCAATCACATCATAATTTAGGACCTTACTCCCAAGCCCCAAGGAACTCAACTGTCCTATCGCCATGCTTCACTTCCCATTCTAAGCTCTCTTTAGCCCTTTTTGTCGAAGAGAATCCCTACAATGTCACGCATTTTCTTAGTCAATTTGATCGCTTCCTGCGGAGGAATTTCGCGAATCACTTTACTACCACTATCATTCTTGATCACCACCACCAAACCCTCGATGTCCTCGTTATAGCTGAAGGTGATGTCTGAATGCATGCGTTTCATCTTCTCATTGAGGTCTTTGCTAATCTTCTGCAAATCCTGTTCCCTCAGTTCATGAGCCTGTAGATCATGTGCTTGTGTGATGGGATCATCATCTGGCTTTTTGACTATCTCGTGCTTGAGTGCCTCTGCACCTAAATCACGCTTGCTTGCTGGGTTAACAGGCAAGACATGGGGCTTTATCTCAGAGATGCTAGCGATACCGCTTGACATAGACTCTCCTTAAATACCACTACATCGACACTACCCTTTTATTTTTTAATGATATTTGATGCGATGGCGTGCTAAAAAGGCTTATGGTAAAATTGCAGTATAATGTGATCGCTGGGGTTCCTCTTGGAACATTGTGACAACCGGTTATAGTTGCTGGGGATATTGATAATGCTCCACAGCGCTTTGCATTGGAGGGAAGCGCGATGAATAAAACTACCTTAAATGCCCTGTCTTGGATTGGCATTGGTTTAGGGTCTTTAGGTGCGGAGAGCAATGGCTTTTATACTGATATGGGGTTTGAGTTCTCACGCGTGCAAACCATTGAGCGTTCCAACACCCCTGCCTCTCTTGCGTCATTAGACTCTAATGCCAAGACTTCCATTCTTTATAGCCTCTTTAAACCCGGCGCAAGCAAGGAAAGTATTGCTGCAGCTGCGCACCAAATTGGCATAGTAGAAGGGCTTGTTAAAAATAGTGGGTGTGCCTCGAAGGGATGCCTAGTGAGCAATGCGCAAATGCAAAATTTCCTCGACGCAACGACAGATGCTGCCTCGATGAGTTTGGCAATCTCTGCTCTTTTGGCGGTTTTAAAGGATGTGGGTGCTACATACAATGGAGCTGCTATTTCTTCAGAGAATATTGGAAATGTTTTGTACGACTATATGTCTCGCAATGGAGTAACTGATGGCACCCTACACTCCATCAGAATACCATTTTCTAGCATCATTGATGTTCCCAGAAGACTGACCCCAAGGGAGATTAGGCCTATACGCAGCAGCCTTTACTGGCTCTTTTCTCCCATAGGTCGTGCCAATGCCTCTAGTCTCATGAATAATTTTGCCGGCCATCTTTATGAACAAGATTCCTTTGCGAATCCGACAGTATTTAAGGCCATGCTTGCGAGTGCAGCGCGTATACAACAGGCACAAACAGCTCTTAATGGTGTATTAAAGAGCGATCTGAATAACATGAAAACTTCTGAACCTCAAAAGCTAAGAGAGTTGTTGAGCTATTATCAAGAACTCGACATTAGTCCTGCCACCCCCACTCTTGGGATTTTAAAGCAGTTCATCAATATGGGCAGCAACGATGGTAACATGTATGGTGTGAATATCCAGTTTGGATTTAAGCATTTTTTTGGTGCTAAACGGCGTTTTGGCTTGCGTTACTATGAATATTTTAGTTACCAACATGGCAATAACCATCTGAATGGTGCGCTCAATAATTTTATCTATGGAGTGGGGATTGATATGTTGTGGAATTTCTTTGAGAGTACCAATGAAACCTTTACCACAGGCTTTTTCACAGGATTGATTTTTGCAGGGAGCTCATGGCTGGTGCAGGGATCGAATAATTGGCAGGTTCTCGCGGACAATGTCGAGGATTTAGGAGGGAGTGCACACCTTCGTAAAACTTTTTTTCAATTACCCATCAATGTAGGTTTGCGCACCAACATCGGCAAAGAAGGATTTGAGATTGGAATGCGTTTTCCTGTGATTAATAACACCTATTTTAGAGGCACTATTGGCGGGTTCTCGGAAACTTTGACTTATAAAACTCAGATGAGTGTTTTCTTCAACTGGGTGCACAATTTCTAGGGTAACACAAAGCTTCCGACTATGGGATCTGTGCAAGTGAGCCTTGATAACACTAAACCTCCTAGCTTTAGCTGCGGAGAGTATGTCGATAAACTATTTAAACGCGTCTTTAAGTGGGTTATTAAAAAGCATGAGGCGGTTAGACTTCTCCAAAGATGACTTGGAAAACCCCTTGGGAATCCGAGTTAAAATTTCCTTGATACTTCTGTGGCGCACCCCCGTATTCCCGATTACCTCTTTGAGCGCATTGGGCACAAAGTGATTGCTCTCTGTAATGTGTGCCACAAAAACCTTGCACCCCTCCTGCTTAGCATATTCTAAAGGGGGTACCATATCCGTATCTTTGCTAAAAAGCAAAATGCGATCAGCTAACTCCTTGCAACTTACACGTACCATGTCAGCAGTCAAATAGGTATCCGCTTGCTTTTGCTTCAATCTTGGTTTGATCTTGATAGTTCTGACACTTTTACCAATATCTTTAACATATTCTTCACTATTGCGCTCTTCAAATTCTACCTTGAGCTTTACCTGCCGCACCTCAAAGAATCCAGATAGGCGCATCTCTTGGTTAAAAATTTTAGTGATATCAGACTTACGCCTGGCTAGCTTATATTCCTCAGGATTTTCCTGTTTGTAACTCTCCAACTTGTAGCCATCTTGGCTATGATCTAAGATCTGCCCTTCCCATTCTTTCAGAGGAGTGGAAACATACAGAAAAATCTTATGATCCATTAATTCTTCATCTTCTTCCATGAAAGCTTCGCAAAAGGCACGCAGATGATCCTGATCATTGAAGCGAAAAAACTGCTCTCCAAATTCTTTATGATACCGTTGGATACTCTCCAATTCAATACGCAAATTCTCCCAATCCACAAAAATGGCTAATTTCTCCATCAAATTCCTCGCTATTTTTTCACTAAATCCTGCCACCATCGTTTGACCTTGCCATAGCAAACCTCAAACACGCTTTTATAGGGTTCACTTTGATAGCCAAAGCTCTCATGCAATTTGAGCAATAGTTCTCTTTGTTTGTCATCCAAGCGTTCAGGGTAGACAATCTTAATCACCGCGATTAAATCACCATGGCGCGCGCTATTCACATCCTTCACCCCTTGGTTTTTAAAAATAAATTGCGCGCGATTAGCGGTATTGGGCGGAATCTGAAGTTCTAATTCTTGTTTAAGAGAGGGCACCATAATCGTGCTTCCTAAGGGAATAGAAGTAAAGAACACAGGCACTTCAATGAACACATGCATGCCTTCACGCACAAAATGCTCATCGGCACCCACGAGCGCCTCTAAGTACAAATCTCCGCGCTTTCCAGCTTGGTATTCATTGCCTCGTTGCGCTACACGGATTCGATTGCCTGCATCAATGCCTTCAGGCACATCCAGGCTAAATTCCTCGCTAGCCATCACGAAGCCCTCTCCCTTACAAGACATGCACTTATCTGTCGCAATCTGTCCACGACCTTGGCATCTGGAGCAGGTACTGCTCAAAGTCATAAAACCCTGTTGCACATAGGTTTGTCCCTTACCCTTGCACAGCCCACAAGTACTGAGCTTCCCCTCTTTTGCTCCACTTCCCGAACAATCTTTACATAGAGTTTTATAAATATTTTTAATCGATTTCTTACACCCAAAAACCGCCTCTTTAAAGCTCAGTTCTAAAGACAGCAATGTATCCTTGGGAATCTTAAAACGAGTCTCTGGTTTGCTAAAGCCAAAAGCATTTCCAAAGATAGAATCCTCACCAAAAAAACTCGAAAAAATATCATTAAGATCGCTAAAGTTAGATCCTGCGCGCCCTTCTAACCCCTCTTTCCCATAACGATCGTAAATTTGGCGTTTCTGTTCATCTCCTAAAACACCGTATGCCTCATTAATTTCCTTAAATTTTTCCTCTGCTTCTTTATCACCTAAATTACGATCTGGATGGTATTTTAGGGCGAGCTTTTTATAGGCCTTTTTGAGCGTTTCCTTGTCTGCTCTCTTGTCTACGCCCAAGACTTCGTAATAATCCACGACAACCCTTCATGTGTATTGTAGAAATCCATTCTAGCTCAAAACCCTTAAGCTTCTCGTTAAAGCCCTCCTAGCTCATAACAAGCAGAAAACAATGCCTTAGTTATCCTCAAACATGGGGCACAATTTGGGGAAACATGTAGGCGATAACGCTAATGGCAATTCCCATAAGAACGATAAAGAGAATGGAGTATTTAACCGTGAATTTGAAGAGATCGGATTCCTTGCCCGTTAGTCCCACCGCTGCGCAGGCGATGGCAATGCTCTGAGGACTGATCATCTTGCCCAAGGTTCCACCTACAGTATTAGCAGTGAGGGTCAACACTTCGGGAATTTTAAGGTGATGGGCTGTGAGTTGTTGCAGAGAGCCAAAGAGTAAGTTAGAACTCGTATCGCTCCCTGTCAGGAAAACTCCTACCCAGCCAATGAGGGGAGAGAAGAAAGTAAAGGCCGGACCGGTGTGAGTGAGTGCTAAGGCCATGGTGGCGGAGATTCCGCTGTAATTAGAAACGAAAGCAAAACTGAGCACCAAACCAATGGTGAGAATGGGATAACGCATCTCTTTAAGCGTATCGCCAAAGACATGCACAGCCTCGCTCACCTTAACGCGCAGCACAAAAATACTTAGGATGCCGGCCACAAAAATTGCCGTGCCTACAGTGTTGAGGAGAGGAAGTTTGTAGATGACACCAAAATCCGCGCTTTTACCCTCTATCACAAAGGGCGTGCTTTTAAAAATTTTATGGCTAATGCTTTCAAATTCAAAGTAAAAACTAGAAAAGGCAAGGGGTCCACCCTTGGCAAAAAGGGATTTAAACCAGGGTTGAGTCCAAACGATGATGGCTATAATCAAGATCAAAAATGGAGCCCACGCTACAAAGACTTTGCAAATATGGTGTTGTTGGGTTGTGGGTTGCACTGGTTTGCCATCACTTCTAAAAATGTGCTTGGGTTGCCAAAATTTCAAGAATATCCCGGTGAGCACCAAAGAAACCACGGCTGATAAAATGTCAGGTAATTCAGGGCCTAAATGATTAGAGCTAAAATATTGCGTGATCGCAAAACTCCCAGCAGCGACAAGCACGGCTGGGAAAGTTTCTCTAATCCCGCGCATGCCATCCATCAAAAAGACGATGAAAAAAGGCATCCCTAAACTCACCAGCCATAACACTTTGCCCGTCATGGCCGAAATCGCTGTGGCTGGCACACCCACTGCTCCAGCCATTGCCGTGATGGGGATGCCCACCGCTCCAAAGGCCACTGGTGCGGTGTTAGCAATTAAACATAACCCGGCCGCATAAAGAGGCGTGAGACCCAAACCCACTAAAATAGCTGCCGTGATCGCCACAGGTCCCCCAAAACCAATAGCTCCCTCTAAGAATGCCCCAAAACAAAAGCCTACCAAGATCACCAGAATGCGATGATCAGGGGTGATGGATTGCACACTTTCCTTGAGAATCTCAAAATATCCAGATTTTACGCTGAGTTTGTAGAGGAAGATGGCGGCGATAATAATCCATGCGATGGGCCAGAGACCATATAAGAAGCCATAGACAAAACTAGCGCCCACCATCATTACTGGCATTTTGTAGATCGTGAGCGCAATCAGCACGGAGAGTGCTACACTCAAAAATGCCGCGACATATCCTTTGAGCTTGAACACGATCAAGGAGACAAAAAACAGCGCAATAGGCAAAACCGCTACCAGTGCGCTCAACCATATACTACCCCCTATAGGGGCATAAGTCTGGTGCCACATACAATACTCCTAGAGAAATTACCCTAAGTATAGCATGGGGTTCAGGGGGGAGGGGGGCGAGCGCCCCCCTTAGAGCGATACTTCCCTAGAGACTGTAAACATAATTCACAAAGACGGACACATTGCGCTTGTAGCTAATATCAAGACTCTGTTCACCTCTTGTACCCTTAAGATAGCTGTCCATCAATAGGGGAATGCGCAGACCCACTTCAAAGCCGTGGTGTTTGCTCAGATTACTTCGAAAGCCAATATTTAAGGGGATTTGAAAATAGGTAGTGTGTTGGCTTACCTGCCAGTTCTGATCTTTCATGAAGCGGGCAAGGGTTTGGTAGGCGTGGGCGTTTTTGAGAAGCCAAGTGCTACCCGCCAACATAAAGCCCACGAACACCCCCGTGGTGTAGTGCCCCTTAGCACTTTCATAGAAGTTATAGAGCGCATCCATCCCTGCGCCATAGACAACATTGCTCAAAGGCGTGCTACCTATGAGTGCGCCGTATTGGTAGCTAAAACTTCCATAATAACGCAACCCTACGCGTTTTTTCTTACCAAAGAATTGTTTATAGCCCAGTTGAGCGTTCACTCCATACAAATTTCCATTGACCTGACCACTCCGCATGGTGCTCAGAGTAGTGGCAACAGATGAGAGCGCAAGCAAACTGGGGTTGTTGCTGGCATAGGTCTTGAGCTTGCTTTGTGTGGCTTGTAGATAGGCTAATAGTGTACCTAAGTCTTGAATCGCTTTGCCCTTAGCTTGCCGGCTTTGCGGACTTAGATTCTCTGGGGGTGTTGAGGCGAGCAAGCCATCTGGTCTTTGAGCATGGATGGCAGTGGTCGCAAGAGTGTTGAGCAAGCTCCGTTGTAACTGCTCCACTTGCGCGATGAGTTGGCTTAAATTAGCCTGTAGACCGGCTACATCATGGCTTGTGGTGGAGGCCAAGCTATAAAAGCCCTTGAATGTGTCTTTGAGGTTTTGAGTGATATTAGGATTGCCTGATACCTCGCTAAAGAATTTGTTTGTCCCAGCCACCAAAGAGCTCACCGCCGCAGCGTCATCTGCACCGCTGTTTTTCACAAGGGTTAAAAGCGCGTGGGTGTTGACTTGTAGAGTGTTTTCTTGATCGGCTTGATAGCCCCCTACAGCTCCCTGCACGCTGTCCCCATCTATCAAAGCCTGTAGGTAGGTTTTAGAAGCGAGAGAGGGGGCGCTATTGCCCGTTTGTGGGCCTGTGTTTTGGGCACTATTGTCCCCTGCGCCCTTGTTCCCTATGCTGGGTTGTTGGGGTGGCATTTTCCCTTGTGCACTAGGATTTTGCGGGACTTTCCCTTGTGCGGCATTTCCCCCTGTATTGGGCTGGGGGGCTGTAGCTGTGGTGTTAGGATTTGAGGGCGTTTGCACGCTGGGGGGCATGGGGTTTTGAGGCTTAGGAACTTGGATGATTGGAGGCTTGGGGGTGTTTTGGGCACTATTGTCCCCTGCGCCCTTGTTCCCTATGCTGGGTTGTTGGGGTGGCATTTTCCCTTGTGCACTAGGATTTTGCGGGACTTTCCCTTGTGCGGCATTTCCTCCTGTATTGGGCTGGGGGGCTGTAGCTGTGGTGTTAGGATTTGAGGGCGTTTGCACGCTGGGGGGCATGGGGTTTTGAGGCTTAGGAACTTGGATGATTGGAGGCTTGGGGGTGTTTTGAGTGCTGGGATTTTGGGGCAGAAATGTGGGGGTTTTTTGGGGCTTTTGCACATTGGGTTTATTGGGCGTGGGGTTAAAATCTGGGCGTGCCCAAATGGGGGGTTTGGGAAAAGATTTCCCATCTGGAGTGCAGCAGTAGATTACATCGGTACGCTGAAAACCATCCTTATCCACATCCGGGACATCGGCGTTTAAAAAGGGCGCGCTAAGAGCTGTGCTTAAACTGAACGCGAAGTGTTTGTAAGAAGACATGGCGCTCCCTTAGCTCCCCGCTTTATTTTGGGGGACTTGGGGATTTTGTAAGATCAGGGGTGTGGCATTTCGCACATTAAAAAGTGGGGCTTGTTTGATGAGCTCGGGGGCTTTATTCTGTGTGCTCTGCGTGATGTTAGAGTATTGGAAGCCCACAGCTCCATAAAAACCATTGTTTTCTGCTCCTAAAAACGAGCCATAACCTAGAATTGCTGTGATTAAAGCTAATTGTAAAAATCGCATGAAACTCCTTTATATTTGTGTAAGTTGCTAAGTAAACCCAGCAGCTTATTTTATCATGTATTAGATAAAAACAAGAAAGTTTAAATATTTTAAGTAGTTTGTATTGTATTCAAAAAATATTGGATACCCGCAAAACCTCTAATATTGAGATTGTCTAACAACTCTCTGTTTTGAGAGGTGATTCCACCCAAGGCAAAGACATGGGATTTGAGCGCAGGGCTGAGGGTTTTAAAGTAGTCTAAGCCCAAAGGAGGGGGTTTGTTGGGGGTGGAAAAAATGGGGCTCAGAGTGATAAAATGCGCGCCTTCCTCTAGGGCTTCTTGCACCTCTGAAACACCATGTGCGCTATAAAAACTTGAGAGCGTGGGAGGGATGATTTTTAGCTCGCCTAGCGCCGACCCCTTAGCATGCACTCCCATAAACCCATGTTCTAGGGCCTTTTGGATGCTTATTTGTAAATGTGCTAAGTTGATATAAGTGATAACGCCAAATTCTTGGCAAGTAGAGACAAAACAAGCTAGTAAGGTATCACTGGCGTGAGTGGCGCGCAAACACGCACGAGTGGGGTGATGCGTGCGCAAGATACGCGATAGAGCGATCTTAAAATCCCAAGGATTAAGCGTGCTAAAAAAGGATGGGGTGATACAATAAGATTCTAAGTTCAAATACGCTCGCGCACACTATCTTTCAGCAAGGCGGCGATGGACTTGGAGAGTAGGGCAAAGAAAGCAAAGAGGCCAAAAACAAAAAGAGCAAAGAAAATCGCCACCATCAAACCCAACTCCCTGAAGATAAAAATACTCAGTCCTCCGCAGGCAAGCGCAATCCCCGCGAAGAGACCTGCGAAAAAATCTAAAAAGGCGATGAGAGTGGCTTTTTTCATTGACTAATGATCTTCATCTACAAGAACTGCACCTGCCAAGTAGACATAGGTCAAGATCATGAATACAAAAGCCTGCAAGATACCCATAAAAAAGAGCACCATAAAGGGAGCAATGGGGATAACCCATGGCACGAGCAAGAGCATGATGAGCAAGAACATATCATCTCCCTTGATATTCCCAAAGAGACGGAAAGAGAGCGAGATAATCCTAGAGAGGTGAGAGACAATTTCCACAGGCAACATAATGGGGATGAGCCACTTCACAGGCCCTAGAAAATGGCTAAAGTACTTGATCAGACCTTGGGTGCGAATACCCTCAAAATGGTAGTAGAAAAAGACAATGAGAGCCAACACGAGAGTAAAACTCCAGTTAGCCGTAGGGGCTTCAAATCCTGGAATAATTCCAATCATGTTGCAATAAAAGACAAAAAGCGCAATTGTGCCCGCTAAGGGGAAATATTTACGGGCTAATTCCTCTCCAATGACATCTTTAGCTACATGTAAAATCCCTTCGATAGTGGCTTCATAGACATTCTGCAAGCCGAAAGGCACCATTTGCAATTTACTCGCGGCAATCTTGCCAATCAAGAGAGTGGCAAGCGCACACACGATCGTGTAAAACCCAATGATAAAGCTATGATCTGAACTCAATAATCCTGCAAAAGTAAATAACCGATGCTCCATGTCCTACTCCTCAGATTTAGATTTGGTGCGCCCTTTGCGCACAGCTGCATGGCATGCCTGCATTAAAATGCCTTTAAAAGCCTTCTCTTCGAGCACGCTCAAACCCGTGATGGTTGCACCCCCGGGGGTGCAAATGCTATCGATGATCTCTTGAGGACTCTGCTCTTCTAAGAGTTTAGCAAATCCTTTAAAGCTTTGCTTAACCAAGCTTGAGGCCTGATCTACACTTAGCCCCTCTCGCACGCCCGCACTCACTAGGGCTTGGGCTACCATGCTTAAAAAGGCTAGAGAGCTCCCACTTGTAGCCAGCGAGGCATCGATAAGATTCTCTTGAGCCACCTCCACCACACTCCCTAGGCACTCTAAAAGGGTGTGGGCTTGCTGTTTGATATGCTCGCTTTCATGGGGCATCTTCAACAAACATGAGAAATCTACATACATACTGGTCGCAGAAAGGTGGTGTTGAGCGGCAATATTGGGCATGCAACGCACATATACACTACTTTCAAGATGTTCTTTTAGTGTGTCTACGCCAACCCCTGCCAAGACACTCAACACCATGCACGCCCTTCCCTTGTAGGAGAAATTCCCCAAAGCATAAGGTTTCACAGCTAAGAGCACATTTGCATTATCTATATCAAGTGTGTGCGATGGGGGCAAAGTTTCCATCTCAAGGGGCAAAGATTTTAAGAAATCATGGACTTTGTTGGGATTACGCCCCGTGATTTGGATTTGATAACTCTCTAATTTATGGGCGTTTTGGGCAAAGCCCTTCAACATGGCCTGCGCCATGCGCCCATAGCCAACAATGAGCAAGCGCGTTTTCATGGACACTCCTGCTCTTGGTAAAAGTTAGCAATCTTTTCAGAGATATGATAGTGGGGATATTGGGAGCTATCCAGCACCACTTGCGCCATGAGTTGGTGATCGAAGTTAAATACTAAAGGGGCTAGAAAATTAATCGTGGATTCTTTGAGGGGGTTTTGAATAACCATGATATTGGCAATCAAAATATTTTGGGCCTGATCGAGGTTGAGCAAAACCTGCAGGGCAATGGGAATATTAAATTCATAATTGCGTAGGGCAAAGGGATTGACTAAAGTAAAGGTGGGGGCGATGTCATCAGCGTTGCGCAAGCGCATAAAAATCTCATCAATTTTTTCTAGCTCCATTTTAGAGACCTGCTCAAACCCTAAAATGGGGGATTTGACACTAAACAACATTCCAGCCCTTGCGCATAATGTAAAAGTCCTGATTTTACTACAATCCACTCTAAAAATCAATTCTAGGGCTTAGTGAGTGGGTTTTTTGGTATAATGAGAGTTTTAGAGAATAAGGAATCTGTATGCGTGTGTTGTGGCTCTCGTTAGCGTGTGCGGTGCTGTGGCTAGGTTGTGCCAAGAAAGGCAAGGATGCAATTTACAACCGCCCAGCAATCTTTTGGTATAAAGGGATTTTGCGCGAAATTTTGTTCATGAATTTAGAAACTGCAGACAATTACTACTCTTCCCTGCAGAGCGAACACATCAATTCGCCCCTTGTGCCTATAGCCATGCTTGCTCTAGGACAGGCGCATTTAAAGAAAAAAGAGTTCGTTTTGGCAGAATACTATTTTGATGAGTATATCAAGCGATTTGGCAATGAGGATAATATCGACTACCTCAAATACCTCAAGCTTCAGGCGCGTTATTACTCCTTTAAAAACCACAGCAAGGATCAGGAGTTTATGTCTAACACTATTGGCATGCTCAATGACTTTGTAGACAAATACCCTAATAGTCGCTTTATCAACCAGGTGGAGTATATGCAGGTTAAATTCATTCTAGGGCAAAACGAATTAAATCGCGCCATCGCCAATGTTTACAAAAAACGCCACCAGAAAGAAGGAGTAAAGCGTTATTTAGAGCGCGTGGACGAAGTATTAGAAAAAGAGACTCATCCCAAGAAATCCTATATGCCTTGGTATGTAGCGATATTTAACTGGTAAGGGACAAAATGACAGAAAAATTTCCAAGTGTAGTGCCCGTGATTGTCGATGAAGAGAATTTTATGTATCCCTTCATGATCGCGCCCATTTTTATCAATAGCGAAGCCAATATCAAGGCAGCCAATAAGGCTACTCAGGATAAAAACGATCTGATTTTCGTGAGTTGTGCCAAAAATGGGACAGATAGTGGGACAGAAAAGTTCTACGATGTAGGTGTGATTGGGAGCATTGTGCGCAAGGTAGTGTTACCTGATAACCGCATGAAAATCCTCTTTCAAGGGATTTGCAAGGGTAGGGTTTTGAACATTCAATCGCATGATCCGCTAGAGGCTATGGTGGAGGTGATTACCTACAAGGATTACGATCACGATAAGACCCACGCCATTTTAGAGATTCTCAAAGAAAAAGTGGGTAATCTAGCTAATATTAGCCAGTTTTTCCCCCCCGATCTCTTGCGCGCCATTGATGATAATAGCGATCCTAACCGCATAGTTGACCTGATCGCTTCCGCGTTGCGTCTCAAAAAAGAACAATCCTATAAACTCTTCGCCAACGACAACACCGAAGAAAGACTCTTGGACCTCATCGATTTGGTGATGGAAGAAATCAAAACCCAGAAATTGCAAAAAGAGATCAAGAGCAAGGTCCATAGCAAAATGGAGCAGGTAAATAAGGAATACTTCCTCAAGGAGCAGCTCAAACAGATTCAAAAGGAATTGGGCATTGATAAGCAGCGTGATGAGGAAATCCAAGAATATACCCAAAAGCTCAAGGCGATTGAACCTTTCATCACGCAAGAAATCCACAAGGAGATCAAGAAGCAGATTGAGCGTTTAAGCCGTATCCACCAGGATAGCTCAGATGTAGGAATTTTACAAAATTACATCGAATGGGTGTTAGATATTCCCTTTGGGCAATATAGCGAAAAACAGCTCTCTATTAAGGATGTCGAAAAACAACTCGATGTCGACCACTATAGCTTAGAAAAGCCTAAAGAGCGTATTGTCGAGTATTTCGCCACAATGGAGTTAATGCGCTTGCGCAAACAGGAGAATAAAGAAACTAAGGGCACAATTCTATGTTTTTATGGTCCTCCTGGAGTAGGTAAAACCAGCTTAGCTAACTCCATTGCTAAGGCAATTAGCCGTCCGCTTGTGCGCATTGCTCTAGGAGGATTAGAGGATGTCAACGAGTTAAGGGGACATCGGCGCACTTATTTAGGTTCTATGCCCGGGCGCATCGTGCAGGGCTTGATTGAGGCTAAGAAAATGGATTGCGTGATGGTGCTTGATGAGATCGATAAGGTGGATAAAAGCATGCGTGGCGATCCCGCCAGCGCACTTTTAGAAATCCTTGATCCTGAACAAAACACCAGTTTTAGAGATTACTACACTAACTTTAACATTGACCTTTCTAAGATCATCTTCATCGCCACTGCCAACGACACAGCAACCATTCCCCCACCCTTGAGGGATCGCATGGAATTTATCAGTGTATCTAGCTACACCCCCCAAGAAAAGGAACAAATCGCGCTCAATTACCTCATCCCTCAGGAGCTCAAAAAGCACGCCCTCAAACCTGCTGAGGTCGTGTTTGCTCCCGAAGCAGTGAAACTCATCATTGAAAAATACACCCGCGAGGCAGGGGTGCGTGGGCTTAGACGCTCCATTGCGACTATCATGCGCAAATGTGCTAAGAAAATCCTGCACGATCAAGAGGAAAAAGCTCCTAAAAGCTCTTCTGAAGACCAAATAGGCGTGCGTAAACGAGGCCGTCCCAGCCGCAAAATCCACATCACTCCCCAGAATATCCCTGCTTTCTTAGACAAAATTGTCTTTGAAATCGATCCGATCGATCAAAAGGACGCTTTGGGAATCGTCAATGGTCTGGCATGGACGAGTGTAGGCGGAGATGTGCTCAAAATCGAGGCAATCAAACTCAAGGGCAAAGGGACTTTAAAGCTTACTGGAAGCTTAGGTGAGGTGATGAAGGAGTCTGCCCAAATCGCCCACTCTGTGGTGAAAGTGCTCATCGATGAAGACGCGCTCACTCCCAAAAAGAAAAAGAGTAAAGAGGGTAAAATCTATAATCTCTATGACATCCACCTGCATGTGCCAGAGGGGGCTACCCCCAAAGATGGTCCTAGTGCGGGGATCACGATGGCCACGAGCATTGCCTCTATTCTATGCGATAAGAAGGTGCGTGCAGATGTGGCAATGACGGGCGAGCTCACTTTAAGTGGGCGGGTTTTACCCATTGGTGGGTTAAAAGAAAAACTCATTGCCAGTTTCAAGGCAGGCATTAAGACTGCTTTAATCCCCGAAAAAAACTACCAACGAGATTTAAAAGACATTCCTCAAGAAGTGCAAGAGAATATGGAAATTAAAGCCGTGTGCCATATTGAAGATGTGCTAGAAATAGCCTTGGTGCCTTAATGCGTCTTGGCATTATTGGGTTAGGTTTGATGGGAGGTTCAATGGGGTTAGCCTTGCAGGAAGTACGCACCCAGTTAGGGATTAGAAGCCTTGTGGGCTTTGATC
Source organism: Helicobacter salomonis (assembly GCF_900197775.1). Lineage (NCBI taxonomy): Bacteria > Pseudomonadati > Campylobacterota > Epsilonproteobacteria > Campylobacterales > Helicobacteraceae > Helicobacter > Helicobacter salomonis. Next base: position 55,850 of record NZ_FZMA01000019.1, on the reverse strand, counting down.
GTAACCCCGTACACGCCCAAATGGCCTTGAGTTTGGGACTTGTGGAGGAGTGTGTAGAACTGGCTCAAATTCAAGAGTGCGATCTCATCATTTTGGCCACTCCCATAGAGGGTATGATTGAGATTTTAACCCACCTCAAACCTGCGCCCACGAGCACTATCATCGAGTTAGGTGGAGCAAAAATGCAGATGATTCGTGCCATTCCCCAAGCCATCCGCCTCCAGGTGGTAGCAACTCACCCAATGTGTGGCACAGAATTTCATGGTCCCAAAGCTGCCCTGAAAGATTTGTATAAACATAAAATTGTGGTGTTGGTGGATAGCGACAGAAGCGCGCCCCTCCACCTACAACGCGCTAAGGAGCTCTTTAGTGCCATTGGCATGCAGATGGTCAAAATGGGCGCATCAGAGCATGATCGTCATGTCGCCTTTGTAAGCCACTTGCCCCATGCGATTAGTTATGCTTTAGCCAATGTGGTTTTAGCCCAAGAGAGCCCGCAAAATATTCTCTCTTTAGCCGCTGGAGGGTTTAGGGACATGAGCAGACTTTCTAAGAGTTCCCCTGACATGTGGCGGGGGATTTTTGTGCAAAATCAGGGGCATATTTTGGAGGCCTTGGAGCTCTTTATTGCAGAGATACAGCAGGTGAAGGGCTGGCTGGAAGCCCAGGAGTGGGACAAACTCCGAGCGTGGATGCAACAAGCTAACCGCCTACAAGAATTCATGTGAGGACGCGCATGGAAGCCCAGCTCATGAAACTTGCCATTGAAACTTATAAGATCACCTTAATGATCTCCTTGCCCGTACTCTTGGTGGGTTTGGTGGTGGGGCTCTTGGTGAGCATTTTTCAGGCAACCACACAAATTAACGAGATGACCCTATCCTTTGTGCCTAAAATCTTGGCTGTGATCGCCGTGATTGTAATTACCATGCCTTGGATGCTTAACATGCTTTTAGATTACACCAGCATGTTGTTTAAATTGATTCCTAAACTCGTATCTTAAATGGTCTTGGATTTTTCTAAATATTCCAGTGTGAAAATCGGGGGCAGAGTGGAGGTGGCGTTGTTGCGCGCTTGCGGGAGCTATGAGGTGCAGATGGTAGGCTTGGGCAATAATCTCTTAGTTTCCCCCCATGCGCGCAATCTAGCGATTCTAGATCGTTGCTTTGACTATATAGAGGATATGGGAAGTTTTGTAGAGGTGGGGGCGAGGACGAGCGCGCAAAAACTCTTTGGCTATTTTAGAGATCACAATTTAGGAGGACTAGAATTTTTAAGCGCGTTGCCTGGAAGTGTGGGCGGATTGCTTAAGATGAATGCAGGAATGAAAGTCCATCAAATGAGCAATGTCGTGTTACAAGCCAATATCAATGGGACATGGGTGGACACAGAAGCGTTAGGTTTGGCGTATCGTACTAGCGCGTTTGAGGGCGTGGTCTTTGGGGTACGCTTGCAAAAGAAGCGTGGTTTTAGAGAAGGCATTTTACAAGAATGTAAACAAATGCGCGCCTACCACCCCAAGAAGCCCAGTTTTGGGAGCTGTTTTAAAAACCCGCCCGGGGATTTTGCCGGCAGGCTATTAGAGGCGGTGGGGCTTAAGGGGTTTAGCTTGGGACGGGTGGGCTTTTCTAGTGCGCATGCCAATTTTCTCATCAATATAGGGGGCGCGCACTTTGAGGAGGCCCTAGATTTGATTGCCCTAGCTAAAGAACAGGTTTTTGAATCTTTTGGGATTTTATTACAAGAGGAGGTGTGTATTCTCACTTAAAAGTTCCAAAAAGTCTACACAAGTAACAAGAAATATCAAATCATTATTCGATTCTTGCCAATATCTTAACAAAATTTGCAATTATTACGATGTAGGTACTAGCCACTATCCGCGTTCTTTCAGGGTGTTGTGGATCGTTGGCTGGAGCCTCAAAAATTTTAGTCTAATATAAAGGAGAGTAGATGGCCTATCATATAGAAACAAAAGCTTTTAGCGTAGAACCCACTTCTTATTCCCAACGGCTCTTACAAGTTACTTTAAGCCAAGACACTATCGAGAAATTCCTCGAAGAAATTGCAGTGTATCCCGTGCAAGCTTTGGAATATAAATCCTTCTTGCGTTTCAGGGTAGCGCAAATTTTAGACGCGCTTTGCGAGCACAAACTCAAACCTTTCTTAGAAAAATCTCTGGGGGATCGCAACACGGGTGCGTTATTGGTCAACCCACAGGGAGTTGATCGTGTTGAACAGGGCGATGAAATGGTCAAAATTGCCACGGCTTTTGTGCATCTGATTGGACGCTCTAATTTTGACTTGATGACCGGGCAGTTCTATGCCCGTTGGGCCGTGCTCAACACCGACAATTCAGATAGCTATCTGAGAAAGCCTGATAGGCCTTTGGAATTACACAACGACGGGACTTTCGTCAACGAGGTGACCGACTATGTGTTGATGTATAAGATTGACGAACAAAACATGGAGGGGGGAGATTCGCAACTTCTACACCTAGATGATTGGGAGGAGCTAGACAAGTTCTACAATCACCATTTGGCTAAGAGAGTGATGCGCTGGTCTGCGCCTCCTAGCAAGAATGTTACCAGCGATGTTTATCATCCCGTCTTTGAAGCCGATAGCCATGCCAACCCCGTCATGCTCTACATCGATCAGTTTGCACAGCCCAAAGATTACGAGGAGGGCGTGTATTTGGCTGACTTGGGCGATTCCTTGGAAAACTCCAAGGCTAAGTTATCTTTTCCGGTCCCAGTGGGGCAGTTCTTACTCATCAATAACCTTTTTTGGTTACACGGGCGGGATAGGTTTCAGGCGCATCCAAATTTGCGGCGGGAGTTGATGCGTCAAAGAGGCTACTTTTCTTTTAGCACCAATCCTTTCAGCCGCTATAAAGACTTTAAAAACTTCTAAAGCATGGCTGTGATTTACGATTGCGCCATCGTGGGGGGGGGAATCTTGGGGCACTCTGTCGCGATGCAGTTGCTGGAGAGATACCCCGACTTCAAGGTAGTGCTCTTGGAAAAGGAATCCCAAAGTGCCATGCACCAAACAGGGCGCAATAGTGGCGTGATCCATGCCGGCGTATACTACACCCCTGGCACGCTCAAAGCCCGTTTTTGCTACGAAGGCAATAGGGCGACTAAAGAGTTTTGCGCCAATCACGCCATCCCTTACGAAGAATGTGGCAAGTTATTGGTAGCTAGTGATGAATTAGAGATGCGTAGAATGCAGGACCTCTTGGAGCGCACAAAAGAGAACGGATTAGAGAGAGTGTGCTTAGATGCCCAAGAGCTCAGAGAAATGGAAAAAAACATCGTGGGTTTGGGAGGCATATTTTTTCCTACAAGTGGTATTGTAAGCTATGTAGAAGTTACACAGACAATGGCCAGGTGCTTTAAAGAGAGAGGTGGAGAGGTCATTTACAATGCCCAAGTGGTGGGTCTTAGCGAGCACGCTAGAGGGGTTAAGATCAGCACATCAAATGGGGTATTCGAGAGTAATTATCTCATTTCGTGTTGTGGTCTGCATAGCGATCGCTTAGTGCGCATGTTGGGCATTGTGCCAGATTTCACCATTTGTCCCTTTAGAGGAGAGTATTTCAAGCTTATTAGTCAGCATAATCAAATCGTCAAGCACTTAATCTATCCCATTCCCGATCCGAGTATGCCTTTTTTAGGAGTGCATTTGACAAAGATGATTGATGGGAGTGTAACCGTTGGCCCTAATGCAGTGTTGGCCTTTAAAAGAGAGGGATATTTAAAGAGTGATGTGGGTTTGCAGGATTTGAAAGAGATGATCATGCATAGAGGGGTGAGAAAGGTAATTGCCAAATATTTCAGTGCGGGTCTCTTAGAGCTCAAGCACTCCTTTTGTAAGAAGAGTTATCTATCTTTGGTGCAAAAGTATTGCCCCTCTTTGCGCTTAGAGGATTTGCAACCCCACCCAGCTGGAGTGCGTGCGCAAGCGGTGAGCAATGAGGGGGAGCTCATTGAAGATTTTCTCTTCTGTAATACGGAACGCAGTGTAAATGTATGCAACGCCCCTAGCCCAGCAGCCACTTCGGCATTGCCCATTGGCCGTCACATTGTGCAACAACTGGAAAATCTTTTAGCGTGATATTTTTTTGAGGCGGTATATGATATATTTGACGAGATTTGTTATAAGTGTCTTAGAATGAGCCCTAGGGAGTGTTGATGGAGAAGTTTGTAGATAAGAATTACTTTTTGGTGACTAAAACCAACACCAAAGGTGTGATCACCTACGCTAACAAACCTTTTATAGACATTGTAGGAGGAAATGGAGAAAAGGATTTGTTGCACAAGCCACACAATGTGGTGCGCCATCCTGACATGCCTAAGTTAATCTTCAAGATGATGTGGGGGGCTATCAAGCAGAAACAGGAAATTTTTGCCTATGTCAAGAATAAAACTTTCAACGGAGATTTCTACTGGGTTTTTGCAAATGTGACGGTGTCCGTGGATGCCAATGGTATGGTGGTGGGCTATTATTCCGTGCGCCGTGCACCCAATAGGAAAGCTGTGAGTATTGTAAGTGCCTTGTATAAAAATTTGTTAGATGCGGAAAAGCGTGGAGGGATACAAGCGAGCACAACGCTCTTGGAAGATACTCTGCAAGAAGAGGGCTGTGACTACCATGCTTGGGTCAATAGATTACAACGACTATAGGGAGCGTATATGCTGGGTTGGTTGACAGCGAAGAAGGATGATTCTCTGCGAAAAATCGCAGATTGTGTGATGGCTGTGCGCGATGGTCACTTGGAGCACCGCATTACAGAAATTGATGAAAAAAGCCCTTATGCAGCGATCGCGCATGGCCTCAATGATTTGCTTGATCAAATCGAATCGGTGTTTAGAGAAATGGATGCCTGCGTCAAAGCAGCGCACGAAGGTAGGGATTATCGTAATATTTTCCATGAAGGCTATCGTGGAGTGTTTAAGCAGTACGCACAGCATGTAGAGACTCATGTTAAAGGAATCACGGCAATTAACAATAGCGAGATTGTGTCGAAATTAGCGAACATGGACGGGGGAGCTAAGGGAATCAGGGATGTGCTCGCCAAGCTTGATGATAAAGTCAAGCAGTCTGCACAAAACAAAGAGTTGGTGCAACACATTGAAGAAAACTCTTTGACAAGTCAGAAGCAAATTGAAACCATTCGTGCAGATTTGGCACATTTCAGTGATAATTGCAATAATGTGAATGTGGTCATGGATGATTTACGCAATAAGATGGACTTTGTCATGCAGGTTACTAATGTGATCAGCGACATCGCTGATCAGACCAATTTATTGTCCCTAAATGCAGCCATTGAAGCGGCTAGAAGCGGGGAGCACGGGCGCGGGTTTGCCGTCGTGGCTGATGAAATCCGCAAATTAGCTGAAAAAGTGACCAAGGAAGTGAGCAGTATTAAGGCGAGTTTTAGTCACTTTCAAGAGGATATTGTCAAGTTAGGCAAGGAATTTAGCGAAGTGAGTTCTCTGAGCTCAGGCATCCAACAACACTTTGAGGAATTTCTAAAAGTGCTCAAAACCTTTGTGGATAATAGCCATGAGAGTTTGGATAAATCCAAAGAGCTGGAGAGTGGGCTAGAGCACATCATGCGCCATATCGAGTGGATTGTGTTAAAAATGAATGTCTACCGAAGTGTGGTTACCAATAGTAAAGACAATATTGAGCTGGAAAAGGCTTTGGGATCGGAAAGTTTGGTGCTCATTCACGAAATTTTGGACAGCCTCAAAGACCATTACAATCTTGGAGAAGTGAATACTATGGTGACGCGCCTGCAGACCTTAGATGCCATAGAAGTTCCCTAGAACTTCATAGACATGTTAGAATGGTATAAAAAGGACGCGTATGAAATATGTGAAATTGGCGGTGGCTGTGATTGTAACCCTGGGATTGTTCATCGGGGGGTTGGCATTTGAGCGTTTCGTGTTGGGAAGGCATAGCGTTAGAGCTCCGGCTAGTCAGATCAACTTAGAGCTTAAAGAAAGCCAACAGGTTACTCCCAAAGCTTACAGCGTGCAGTTGCTTTTTAGCAGTGGGAGCGCGCTGTTGAATGCACAGAATTTGAGCGTTGAACAAGAAGAGAGCATTAAAAATGCCTTCAAGCAGATCAACCTTTTGGCCAAGGAGAGCAAGTTATGTCAAGAGACCAGTTATAGCTTGCGTCCTAGTTATAATTTTGTCGAGCACAAACAGGCATTGTCAGGCTATCGGCTGTATGCTGGTATGGCTTGCGAGTTTGATGTGACAAAGGCAGGAGCCTATGAAAAATTGCGCGATCAGATCGCTAGGATTGCTGCAGAAAACACTTTTTTTGTGCTCAACACACCCGCCCTGCACCTGCGAGTCGACGCAAAAGATCGTGCCGGTCTGCAAACTTTGCTCTTAAATAAAGCGCAACAAGAGCGCGATCTCTTTGCAAAGACTTTAGGTAAGCAATGCCTCATCAGAGACCTCAGCTTTTACTCTGCTGAAGATAACTTTACCCGTTTTGCTCTAGCCCATGAGAGTGCGCCACGCCGCATGCAACTTAGCTTGAGCGCTAAACTTACTCTGCGTTGTTTTTAAAGGTTTAATCGCCGGGCAGAATTCCGCTCTGCAAGCGTGTGGCTTGTGTTTGAGCGGGTGTGGGTTCTCAGCGCACCTGGTGGTAACGCGCAATCACGATCTAGATTCTTTATCGTTAGTGGCGGTGTGTTTTAACTCTACAAGCAGTTTTTCTACTTCTTGTTGGAGATGTCTAAGGTCTTTGGAATTGTCCAAAATAAAAGAACTAAGAGCCTTTTTGGTTTCAATATCCATCTGCGCGTTAAGGCGCTCCAAAATTTGATCTAGATTGAGTTTATCGCGCTTGGCTACACGCTGGATTTGCAAAGTTCTAGGAGCATAGACTAACACCACATCAGAGATGCCGTAACTTTCTGGTCCCTTTACTTCAAAGTAAAGAGGAATGTCCAAAAAGTAGAGTTGGCGGTGGGCTTCTAGCTGTTGGGCTTGATCGAGTATTGCCGCACGCACTTTGGGGTGAAGCAGAGCTTCCAGTTTAGCACGCGCTGCCCCGTCGCTAAAGATAAGGGGAGCTAGGGCTTGACGCGTGATGGTGTCTTTGATTGCCACTTGAGGAAAGAGATGCGCAATTTCTGCATTGTGTTTTTCAAAGAGGTCGTGGGCGATCTGATCCGCATCTAGCACGTGGTAGCCATGCAAGCGCAAGAGGTTGGCTACAGTGCTCTTGCCTGTGCCAATCCCCCCGGTGAGCACGAGCGCATTTTGTAGATTCAATTTTTGAGCAATCTTGCGCACGCACCCTTGAGCCACTGAGGTTGAGCAAAGGCAGCGTGGTGGATTTCAGCATTGTAATAACGCAATCCATCGAGCATGTCGATTTTTTGGAGCAACATGTCGGCCAAGGGGTGATAGTGCTTGGAGATGAAGAGATAAATTTGAGGAGTAGGCGCATAAGGAGTATTAAAGGGCATTAAAATCTGCGCACACGCCTGTAGATCCTTCAAAGTGTCTTTAAAGGCTTCTTGTTCCAGAAGAGGACTGGGGGCTGTGGAAACCATAAAACCTTTGGGAGCTAGCATGCGCTGCAGCCCATCCACTTGATGAGCCGTGGGAGTGCTCAATAAAATGATGATATCATAGGGTTGCAAGTCTAAATCGAGGATTTTACTATAGAGCTTGAAGCGGGCATGGGTTTTGGTCTCTTTAAACTGAGGTAGAAAAGCGTGCAAATTCTCCAGCATTGCATGGTCTTCCTGCACAAAATCCACATGTATGTCTTCATGTTTGAGCAATTCAAAGGCGATTTGCGTATCAAACCCCCCAGTAATGAGCACGCGCTTTGGGTTAGGGTGCACACACGCACTCCCATGCGCTAACAACTCACTCTGGATAAAGGGGTAACTTTGAAAAAACATCCACTCTTGCGTGTTATTGCGCACAATCCCCACCTGCGCACAATCCGTTCCAACGATTTCTAACTGGTGTGCCATTAGAACTCTTTACGGGGGTCTTGCGCCCCATACATCACACGACTTTTCTGATCGACAACAATCGCATTCACATCACCCATCACGGGTTTTACCACAATTTTATAACCCATCTTCTCCAAATTCTCTTGTACATCTTTGACCATGCCAAAGGGCTCCGTGCGGATTTCATCAGGCAACCACTGCATGTGAAAGCGCGGAGCACTCACCGCTTGAGAGATATTCATTCCATGGTCGATCACATTGCTAATCACCTGTAAGACCGTGGTAATAATGCGCGCTCCCCCAGGACTGCCCACCACCATAAAGACCTTATTGTGTTTGAGCACAATGGTAGGCGACATGGAGCTAAGGGGGCGTTTGCCCGGCTCAATAGCGTTGGCATCGCCCCCGATTAATCCGTAGAGATTGGGTACACCGGGTTTAATGGAGAAATCATCCATTTCATTATTGAGCAAAAAGCCCGCTCCATTGATCGCAGCCGCACTGCCGTAGTAGTCGTTCACGGTGTAGGTGATGCTCACCGCATTGCCCCATTTATCTGCGACAGAATAGTGCGTGGTATTCTTGCCCTCATGGATCTGTCCTAACCCTGGTTGTACTTTGGCACTATCAGTAGCCTTGTTGGGTAAAATATCCTCATAGATTTTCTTCGCATAAGCCTTGCTAGTGAGCTTTTCGGTGGGAACGGTGGTGAAATCTGGATCGCCCATAAAAACCGAACGATCTGCGTAGGCTTGGCGCATGGCTTCTGCCATGACATGGATTGTTTGGCTGGAGCCAAAACCTAACGCGCTAATATCAGCGTTTTCCATCGTATTGAGAATTTGAATAATGTGCGTACCCCCTGAACTGGGAGGAGCCATAGAGATGATTTTATAGCCTCTATAGCTGCCTTCAATGGGTTTACGCCACACCACTTTGTATTGGGCCAAATCCTCTTTAGTGATAATCCCCCCATTCTTCTTCATGTCTGTTGCAATCAAATCTGCGATTGCACCCTTATAAAATGCCTTTGCGCCCTCATTCTTGATGAGAGTGAGGGTTTTAGCTAAATCCTTTTGCACCAAGAGATCTCCAGCACTATAGGCAACTGAACCCTTTTTGAGGAAGTACTTGCGACTACTAGCATACTTGGCAAAGCGAGGCTTGGCATCTAACATAGTTTCCCCCTGCCGTTGCGTGAGTCTAAAACCCTTTTGAGCCAAGTCAATGGCGGGTTGAATCAAGGTTGCTAGTTTACGCGTGCCGTATTTCTTTAGCATGGCATCCATGCCAGCTACGGTGCCAGGCACTCCTGCAGCTAAATAGCCATCGGTACTTAATTTGGGAATTACATTGCCTTCTTTGTCTAAATACATATTTCTAGTTGCTTTGAGTGGAGCTTTTTCTCTAAAATCTAAAGTGATATTCTCCCCATTGGCTAGATGAATCACCGCAAAGCCCCCACCCCCTAAGTTACCCGCTGCTGGATGCACCACCGCCAACGCATAGCCCATTGCTACTGCTGCATCGATCGCGTTCCCCCCCTCATCTAAGACGCGTTGGGCAATTTTATCAGCTAGAGGATGACTAGAGAGAGCTAATGCCTTGCCCTTAATAGGAGGCAAGCTCGCCGCAAGCGCGCTGGAGCTAAGCCCGATGCCCACACAAAGCACCGCCAACACACGCCACATTTTAACCATATAAAAACTCCTGATATCTAAATGCGCTATCCTAACATGACTAGACTTACAGCCAGCACAATTAGGTTATAATAGCCCAAATCGATAAAGGACGCTTGTGGTCTTGGCTCTCAAATACCGCCCTCGGCATTTCAAAGATTTAGTCGGGCAAGAAAGCGTGTCTCAAACCCTGAGCTTGGCTTTAGAGCAGGGGCATTTAGCGCATGCTTATCTCTTTAGCGGACTCAGAGGCTCTGGTAAGACCTCCAGTGCGCGCATTTTTGCCCGTGCCTTGCAATGTGAAAAAGCTCCCACCAGTGTTCCCTGCGATGTTTGCACAAATTGCATCGACGCGTTACAAAATAGACATGTAGATATTATCGAGATGGATGGCGCATCTAATCGCCGCATTGAAGATATCCGTGATGTGATTGAACAAACCAAGTATAAGCCTAGCATGGGAGCTTATAAAATCTTCATCATCGATGAAGCCCACATGCTCACTAAGGAGGCATTCAATGCACTCCTAAAGACCTTAGAAGAACCTCCCGCGCATGTCAAATTCATTTTAGCTACCACAGATGCTCTCAAATTACCCGCGACGATTTTAAGCCGCACCCAACATTTCCGCTTCAGAAAAATCCCTCTCAAAGCCATTGTAACGCACTTACAAAGAGTCTTAGAGGTTGAGGGTGTGAATTATCAGGAAGGGGTATTAGAGATGTTGGCTAGAAGTGCACAGGGGAGTTTGCGCGATACTCTCACTCTCACGGAGCAGGCCATCAATTACTGCAACGCTAGCTTGACCATAGAAGCTACCGCGCGGATGCTGGGCATGGTGGATAGCAAGGTATTAGGAGATTTTTTTGAGGCGCTTCTCAATGAGTCTGCGCGCGTGCGCACCCTCCTACAAACCTTTAATAGCTACGATCCTCATACGGTCTTAGATGAGATGGCGCTCTTTCTTAAAGACGCACTCTTAGAGGAGAAATTCCCCCTTGTCTTGTTAGATCGCTGGATGGGTATTTTAGCCCAAGCCAAAAGTCTCTTGCATATGGGTGCAGATGGGGATTTTGTGCTGACCCTAAGCGCACTCAAAATGCAAGCTACCCACAATCCTCCCAGCACTCAGGCTATGTCTGCTCCTACAGCCTCTAAAGTAGTAACACCTCCTCCTGCTCCAAGAGTAACTCTTGCCCCGCAGGCAGCCCAACAGCCGCCCTCCGCCCCCAAAGAGTTATTTCATCAGCTCGTCGCTAAACTTTACGCGCATGATCAAGAGTTAGGTACACTCTTTCAAAGACATATACATTTCTGTAGTTTTCAAAATAAAACCCTACAATGGCAATCGGATGCACCCCCGCATGTAAGGGAGGTGTTTAAGAAACACTATGATGCGATGAGGCAAAAGGTACAAGAGGTTTATGGCAGTGGTGTGGAGATTCAAGCGGTTAGAACAGCCTCCACACCCCCCTATGCACCTTTAAACTCACCCCACCAGGATATTATAGGGGCGGTGCGTGAACACTTGGGCGTTATAGAGGTTAAGGTGGAGGATTCGTGAATATCCAAGCCAATTTAGCACAACTAGATTCTGTGTTAGTGCGTCTTGACTCCTGGATCGAACGCCACGCTCTGCCCGTGATTATTCTTTTACAAGGCACGCTAGGGAGTGGTAAAACCACTTTGGTGCAACACTTCTGCCAAACCCACCACGCCCCGCAAGCTACCTCACCTACCTTCAGCCTTATGCATACCTACCCCGCTGAGGATTTTTGCATTTACCATTACGATTTTTATCTCAAGGAAATCCATGAGCTCTTGGAGATGGGGGTGTTGGAAAACTTGGAATGTGAGGGGGTACACTTTGTGGAGTGGGGTTCTGAGGCACTTAAAGAGATGTTGGTCAAGTTGGGTTTTAGTGTGCTCACACTGAAGCTACAAACCCATCAAGAAGTGCGCACTTATAGGTTTAGTGATGGATAAACTCAGCGCGATTCACTTGAGCAAACAGATCAAAAAGACCATGATCGTGCATGATGTTTCCTTAGAAGTAGAGAGCGGGCAGGTAGTGGGTTTGCTAGGACCTAATGGAGCAGGCAAAACCACCACCTTTTATATGATCTGCGGGTTATTGCGTCCTAGTGGGGGGAGTGTGGCGCTCAATGATATTGATCTCTCCAACTACCCTCTGCACAAACGATCCAATTTAGGTATTGGTTACCTGCCCCAAGAGTCGAGTATTTTTAAAGATTTAAGCGTGTTAGATAATTTGATGCTAGCTGCCCAAACCACTTTTAAAAGCGCTAAAGAAGCGATGCAGCGCATTGAAGAGATGTTAGAAGCATTCAATATCCAAGCGATTCAAAAGCGCAAGGGCATGTCTTTGAGTGGGGGGGAGCGCCGACGCGTGGAGATTGCGCGCGCACTTATTAAAAGTCCTAAATTTATTCTGCTCGATGAACCCTTCGCAGGAGTTGATCCCATTGCGGTGTTAGATATTCAAAAGATTATCGAACGCCTTGTAGAGATGAATATCGGAGTGCTCATCACCGATCACAATGTGCGCGAAACCTTGAGTGTATGCCACCACGCCTATGTGATCAAGAGCGGCACTCTGCTGGCCAGTGGTAGTAGCGATCAAATTTATGAAAATGAATTGGTCAGAAAGCACTATTTGGGCGAGCATTTTAAAGCATGATGGCAGTCCTACGCCCCAAACTCGCGCCTAAGAATAAACTATCTGCTACTCTGAAAAGTTGGCTACCCATTTTACAGAGTGGACCACTCGAAATAGAAGAGACTTTGCAAGCTTATGCAAAAGATAATCCTTGCGTGCAAGTGCAAAGTGCTTTGAGTGCGGATTTTAGCACATGCCAAATGCATAAAGTCGCCCGCTCCAATACTCCCAGTCTTAAAAATACGATGAGTGATAAGATTGAGAGCTTGAGCGTGCGCGAATCTACGCTTTATGAAACTTTAAACCAACAGCTCTTACCTCCCCTCTTTCCTACAGAGATTTCTGTGCAAATTGCTCAAGACATCATCGACAACATCAATCAAGAGGGTTATTTTGAAGGCGATGTGTGCGATTTAGCTTTGGCTTTAGGTGTTTGCGTAGAAGATTACGAAAAGGTACGCCAACGCTTTGCCTACCTAGACCCTCCGGGCGTGGGCGCGCGCGATCTGCAAGAGAGTTTTTTCTTCCAACTAAGCCAACATAGCGAATTGGACGCGCCTATTTACGAATTATGCACTCAAATTTTGGACGATCTAGCACAACATAGAGAATACAGCCATGTTGCTGGCTATGCGCAAGCCATGAAGATCATCACCTCTTTTAAAAACCCTCCCGCCCTAGATTTCCACGACCCCTCACCCTTGGTAATCCCTGATATTTTGGTGCTCGAAGAACAAGGGGAAATTTCCGTGCAACTCAACGATAGTTACTACCCTAAAGTGGTCATTGAAGAACCTAAAATTAAAGAATCCCATGACTATCTCAAGGAAAAACTCAAAGAAGCACGGGATTTAATTGACGCCTTGCAGATGCGCCAACAGACTATTTTAAAAATTGGCTTGATGCTGGTGGAATACCAATACGATTTTTTCAAGGGCAAAGAGATCAAACCCATGCGTTTGGTGGACATTGCTAATGAGTTTGGCTATTCCCCTAGCACGATTTCCAGAGCCATCTCCAACAAATATTTAGAGTGCACGCGCGGGATTTTCCCCATTAAGAGTTTCTTTACAACGGCTCTGGAGGGCGATATTTCCAATGCCTCAATCAAGGATTTTATCTTAGAGCGTATCAAAACCGAAGATCCTTTGAAACCCTTGAGCGATCTGAAGATTTTAGAGCTCGTAGAGGCTAAGTTTAATCTTAAGATGGTGCGGCGCACCATTACCAAGTACCGCAAGCTTTTGAATATTGCCAGCTCTTCAGAGCGTAAAAAACTCTATGGCATGCGCGCCAAGCATTAAGCCTAAGCGTGCTAGAATACTCCTTCCAAAAGGAGGCGCATGGTACCCATTCAGCGTAACACTAGAACGCGTGCAAACCACCATTCTTTGAGCGATGATGCACTGCTAGAGATGTTCCATCTCTACAATGCCACCTCCCAGGATCAGCTTGCTCCGCACCGTCTCCACAACTATTTGAAAGCCTTCAAGCTCTATAAGCAAATTATTCTAGGAAAAATCGCGCATGGAAAGGTCTTTTATCATTTAGCACAGATGTATGAAAAAGGGGAAGGCGTGCCTCAAAATGAGAAGAAAGCTTTGGATTGCTACAAAGGGGTTGTACAACATAGTCCTACAACCCAATGGATTTACATCAATGCGCTTAACAAGCTCATCTATGCCTACGAGACGGGTTGTGGAGTGCCTCAGGACACACAAAAAGCCCTAGAATACAAGAGCAAACTACAGACCAGTAAGTCTGAAGTGATGGGTACTCTATTGCGCCTCTACCTTAAAAAGGGTGCACCCAAAACCCCCAAGAAGATTTCGTATTAAAGGACACGCATGCCAAATAACTTGAAACAACTCAGCGACGACGCACTGCTCGCTCTCTTCAACCGCTACAACCAAAATGCGCAGTTGGGCGCGCCCCACCAAGTACATGCCTACCTCAACGCTTTTGGGTATTTTAAGTGTATCGCACTGGGCGAGACGGACTTTGGCTACGAGTTTTACGCACTGGGCAAAGCCTACGAAGAGGGCCTGGGCGTACCTCAAGACCCCTCCAAAGCCCAAGCCCTCTACACCGAAGCCATCAAGCACTACCAAGTCTACGAGGGCGACGAGGACAAGCACTTAGAGGTCATTCGCCTCCTAGAGAAATGGCTCTGAAGTGCCGTCATGACCTTGACCTTTCTTATGGCGGTGTGTACGCCCGTGCTCATGTCCATGTTCGTTGTGTGTCCTATGATCCCGCTGATGCGTATTGAGGGGATCGTAGTGGGAGTTACACATTCTACTAGGTTGCCTGTGGTGGCCACTGGACTCTAGCCTTGCACCTTCTTGTGGGACGGGTGTCGCGCCATCAGTAGGCGTGTTAGCAAAGACTTCCAAATGATCGCATGGTGTGTGTGCGACCAATACCTCCAAAGAACCCTCCAACCTCTCCGCGAGTTCCTGAAAGGCTTTGAGGTCTTCTTGTTTGATGTTTTGGATCAAAATATCCATACAACCTCCTTGATGGACTGGAGTTTAGCTCCAGTTACACTGAATATTAGTCTATAAAAAATAATTAATCCTTAACCACACCAGCCCTAAACATGCTATAATGCGCGCATACGATCGCGGAGAAAATATGGATATCAAGAGTGCCTTTCTGCAACATTTTGAGCATTTAAACCATGTGCGTGTGCCTAGCTCTAGCCTTGTGCCCGATGATTCCAGCTTGCTTTTTACCAATGCAGGCATGGTACAGTTTAAAGATATTTTCCTAGGCAAGGTCGCGCCTTTCACCCCGCGCGCCACCAGTGCCCAGCTGTGTATGCGCGCTGGGGGCAAACATAACGACTTAGAAAATGTGGGCTATACCAACCGCCACCATACCTTGTTTGAGATGTTGGGAAATTTCTCCTTTTTTGACTATTTTAAAGAAGAGGCAATCGCTTATGCCTATGATTTTGTGCATAAAACTCTAGGCTTTCAAAATAAAGATATTTACATTAGTGTGCATGAAAAGGACACGCAAGCTTATAAGTTGTGGCAAAAATTCGTGCCTGAGAGTCATATCAAGACAATGGGGGATAAAGACAATTTTTGGCAGATGGCAGATACAGGGCCTTGTGGGTATTGCAGTGAGATTTACATCGATCAGGGCGCGCAGGCTTTCCATTCTGATCAGGATTATTTCGGGGGCGAGGGGGATCGCTTTTTAGAAATATGGAACTTAGTGTTCATGCAATACGATCGCTCTAAAGAGGGTGGGCTCACCCCTTTAAGTCAACCTTGTATTGACACGGGCATGGGATTAGAGAGGGTGCAAGCTCTGCTAGAGGGCGTGCAAAATAATTTTGACAGCTCTTTATTCAAGCCCTTGATGGCGTGCATTGAAAAGGTCTTTGAGTTGCCCTACAGCGCGCATAAGGAATCCTTTAGAGTGCTGGCCGATCACGCTAGAAGCGTGGCGTTTTTATTAGCTATGGGGGTGTATTTTGACAACACGGGGCGGGGCTATGTCTTACGCCGTATTTTACGCCGTGCACTAAGGCATGGCTATTTGCTCGAACATGCCAAGGGGCGCGGACTAAACGAGCCCTTTTTCTATAAAATCTTGGGGAGTGTGTGCGCGTCCATGCGCGATTATTCCATTCTCCAGGAACAGCAAGAGAGCTTGCAAGCCGAATGCAAGGCAGAAGAAGAGTTGTTTTTAAGCACCTTAGAAAAGGGCATGCACCTTTTTGAAAGCGCGCTGGCAGAAAGCAATGAGATTTTCAGCGGAGCAGTGGCATTTAAACTCTATGACACTTATGGATTTCCCCTAGATTTGACCATGGACATGCTTAGAGATAAGGGAATCGAGGTCGATTTAGCCGGCTATGAGGCGTGTATGCAGGAGCAAAGAGCGCGTTCACAATTTAAACAGAGTGGAGTAAAAGACGGCTTAAAAACTTTGGATTTGAGCAAATTAGAGCCAAATGCTTTTGAGGGTTACCACCACGAGAGCTTGAAAGCGAGCATCCGCGCGCTGTATGCGCCCGATGTGCAAGGGGGGTTAGTTTCTGTGCAAAGTGTGACACAAGATACAAAAGCCTATGTCGTGCTGGACAAAACCCCTTTTTATCCTCAAGGTGGGGGGCCCATTGGAGATAAGGGCGTGTTGTTAGACTTGGAGCACAACCCCATCGCACATGTACTAGACACCCAAAAGGTGGGTGCGATCAATGTTAGTCTTGTGGAGTTTAAAAGGGAGGTGCGTGTGGGAGATTATGTGGTCGCGCAGGTGATTGATCGCGCTGAGATTGCCAAACACCACAGCGCGACCCATCTATTACACCTAGCCCTTAAGGAAGTTTTAGGAAAAGCAGCACAAGCTGAGGGTAAAAACGCCCAGATTCAGCAAAAGGGGAGTCATATAGAAGCCACGCGCCTACGCTTTGACTTTAGTTTCTACCGCGCCTTGAGCGATGCGGAGATAGAGGCGGTGGAAGAGTTTGTAAATACCCAAATTAGCATGGGGGCTGGCACTGATATTGAGCACATGGGAGCAGAAGCTGCCAAGCAGAGCGGGGCGGTGATGTTGTTTGAAGATAAATATTTAGAAGAAGTGCGAGTGGTGCGTATTGCCGATAGTTTGGAGGCATGCGGAGGGGTGCATGTGCGTGATAGCGCACATATTGGAGGCTTTGCCATTACCAAGAGCTCGAGCGTGAGTGCTGGGGTGAGGCGCATTGAGGCGGTGTGTGGGAAGGCGTATTACCAATTCATCGCCCAAGAGCGCGCCACTCTCAGACAAGCGCGCCAAAAGTTAAAAACCTCCGATCTGCTCAAGGCTTTAGACACGAAGGCGCAATCTGCTACGCCCAAGCCAAATTGTGCGCACTTGGTGCAGTGGCATTCTATCCGCAATAAACAACTCGCCCTTTTGCACGCCCAAAAAGAGCATCTTAAGGAGTTTTTCGCGCTTGTGGATGAGCATAAAAAGCAGCAAAAGAACTTGGTCGCGCTTTTTCTTTATCCTAATTTACAAAAACAGGGCTTGGAGTTGTCGCTTAAATCTGTCGGGAATGAGGATATGTTAGCTCTGTTGACTCTCTTGAAAAGTCAGCTAGAAACTCTAGGTTATGGACATAAAGGAGGAGGCAAACGCGATTATGTGTCTTTGCTCATTCAAAAGCAAGAGGGTGCGCTCACCTCTGAGGAAATTGACCATTTAGTCCAAACACTCAAACAAAGCACTTTGGAGTTTATGGCAGGCTGATGCATACTAACACGCTCTTTTTGATGCTCTTTGTCTCGCTCATCTTGGGATTGGTTGGGTTGCTCATCTTTTTATGGGGGCTCAAAGGCAAGCAGTTTAATGATGAAAAGAAGATGTTAGAAGTCTTGCTTTATGATGGCCCTAGCGATCTGCGCACTGCCAAACAAGAGGAAGTTAAGTCTAAAAAGAAAGGATAACATGGGCGAGTTGTATGATGTAGTGGTAGTGGGGGCAGGCCCTAGCGGAATTGCCACAGCTGTGGAGTGCAAACTCAATGGAATCCCTAAGGTACTCTTATGTGAAAAAGAGGTACAGAGTTGTGGCATGATACGCAAGTATTACAAGGCCAACAAGCGCGTGGACAAGGATTATCGCAAGCAAGTTGTAGACATTAAAGGACATATCCCCTTTAGCGACACTGACAAGGAAGGTGCGCTAGAGGTCATGGAAAAGGCTCTACACGAGCATGCCATTGAAGTGGCCTACCAAACCAGTATTGAGGGCGTGGTCAGAAAAGACGGTCACTTTGAGGTGGTGAGTGGATCTAATCAGGTTTTCAAGGCTAAAAGTGTGGTGATCGCCATTGGTAAGATGGGGCAACCCAACCGCCCCTCTTATCCCATCCCCGTAGAGGTGATGCGCCAAGTGGTTTATACGATCAATGATTGCAGAGAAAAAGAAGATGTTTTAGTAGTGGGTGGAGGCAATTCGGCCGTGGAATACGCCATCGCGCTCTCCAATACCAATAACACCACCCTCAACTACCGCCAGACCACTTTTGGCCGTGTGAATGAGGACAATTTGAGGAATTTAGAGGAAGCCTTTGAGAGGAATTTGAATCAAAAATTGGGCGTAGATATTGAAGGCTTGAGTGGACTCGAGGGAAAAGTGCAGGTGCATTTTAAAGATGGAACACAAGCCCTCTTTGATCGTGTTCTCTTTGCCATTGGAGGCTCAACTCCCCTAGAATTTCTCAAAAAATGTAAAGTTGCCTTGAGCGAGAGCAATTTACCCCTTGTGAGCCCTGAACATGAAAGCAGCATTGCTAATTTGTACATTGTAGGCGACATTGTCTACAAATCAGGGGCGAGCATTGGGATCGGACTGAATGCGGGCTTTGAAGTGGCACAGGTGCTCAAAGAGCGCTTGATTTAGTTTGCTCAAAGCTCTTTTTTTGGCCTGCGCTTTAATAGGGGCTGCAAGCTCTCAGTCGCGTGCCATGACGACACAATACAAAGGAGAACGGATGCAATTTTTTAAAGTTTTTGTCAAAACAGATGCGCAGGGTTTTTTGGACCTCAAATTCGGAGGCAATGCGAGCGCAGAATTTTTAGATCAGGGCTTACCTAAACGATCGCCTGAGATTAGCTGGGAAGCCGTGCCTGGAGCTAAGAGTTATGCCCTAGAAATTGTGGACGATGATGCCACTCCCGTGGTGGGTAAACCCTTTATCCACTGGGTGGTGGGCAATATCACAGGCACTAAGTTAGCTGAAAATGCCTCTTTAGAAAATAAACAGATCGTTCAAGGGATCAATTCGCTCACGGAAGGGTATTTGCGCTCTTCCTTGAGTCCAGAGGAAAAACGCGCCTCCAATTTGGCCAATAGCACCTATATTGGACCCATGCCCCCCAATGCCGATCATCACTATTTAATCCAAGTTTACGCTTTGGACATTGTGCATGTTGATTTAACCCCTCCCTTTTTTATTAACGATCTGCACGATGCAATTCGCGGACATATCCTCGGCTTGGGACGCGTAGAGTTCAAATACCCTCAAATGCGTCGCTAATGGAGTTTTAAACTTGGACATGTTAAAGTCGGGGCTTTATCCGAGTTCCATGCAAAGGCCCTAAGACATGCAAGATTGTGTGTTAGAGATGGATATTCATGCCATCGCTCAGATCCTCCCCCACCGCTACCCATTTTTGTTGGTGGATCGGGTGGTGTGCCTGCAAACCTATAAGCAGGTGCATGCTTATAAAAATATCACTTATAACGAAGAAGTGTTCACCGGGCATTTCCCTAGCAAGCCCATTTACCCTGGTGTGCTCATTGTAGAGGGCATGGCGCAGGCGGGTGGGCTTTTAGCATTTGTGAGTCTTTTTGGAGTCGATCCAGAAGTGGCGTGCACAAAGCTCGTGTATTTCATGACCATCGATCGGGTAAAATTTAGAAATCCTGTTGCACCCGGCGATCAACTCCATTACCATTTAGAAGTGCTCAAATACAAGGGTATGATCTGGCAGGTAGGGGGTGTAGCTAAAGTGGATGACAAGGTCGTGGCAGAAGCGGAGCTAAAGGCCATGATTGTAGATAAAGAGAGTGGCAAACGGGGTGTGGGGGAGGCGCAATGATTGCATCCACAGCCGTTATCGATCCTAAGGCCTGCATTGCCCCTTCTGTACGCATTGGGCATTTTTGCGTGATAGGACCCAATGTAACCTTAGGAGAGGGCGTAGAGCTTTACAATAATGTAACCATATTAGGGCACACTACGATCAAGAGAGATAGCAGAATTTTTCCCTACACCACTTTGGGCACAATCCCTCAGGATCTGAAATATAGCGGAGAAGAGACACAACTTGTCATCGGAGAACGTAACCTGATTCGAGAGTATTGCATGATCAATCCGGGCACTCAGGGCGGGGGGGGTGTTACGTGTATAGGTGATGATAATCTCTTGATGGCATATGTGCATGTGGCCCATGACTGCCAAATTGGCAGTCATTGCATTTTGGCTAATGGCGTAACTCTAGCAGGGCATGTTGAAGTGGGGGATTATGTCAACATCGGTGGACTTACAGCCATCCACCAATTTGTGCACATCGCCAAGGGTTGCATGGTGGCTGGAGCCAGCGCGCTAGGTAAGGATGTGCCCCCCTATTGTATTGTAGAGGGGAATCGTGCCTTCATCAAGGGGATCAACCGCCACCGCATGCGCAAACTCTTACAGGGAAATGAAATCGATTTTATCAATGCACTTTACAAGCAGCTTTTTATGTGTACGAACACCTCGATTCGCGATAACGCCACCAAATTACTTGAGATGTATGCAGACAATCCCCATGCGCAAGAAATTTGTGGCTTTGTCTTGAGGAGTGAGCGCGGCGTGGCTTTCAAGGCTGCATATTTGACCCAGGAGGATATATGAATACCCGTTATTGTAGCTTTTGTAATAAACCTGAGAGCACTTTGGGTTACCAGCGTCGCCTCGTGTTTTCCTCTAAGAAATCTGGTAAGGATACCCATGTGTGTGAGTATTGCATCGAATATCTTTACAAGGAGCTCCACACCGATTTGCACCCCAATGTGTTAGATAATCAGAGATTAGAGCTTATCGAGAGTGCACTTCCCAAAGTCAATAAGAGTGTGAGTGCGACTCTCGTGCCCTCTCCAAGTGTGCTCAAGGAGTATTTAGACAATTATGTAGTGGGACAGGAGGAAGCAAAGAAGGTCTTTAGCGTCGCTGTTTATAATCACTATAAACGTCTTAGTCATCAGGAAAAACAAAAACAAAAACAGAATAACAGAGGTGCTGATTTTATTGAGAGTCATTCCCTCGAGGATGTGGAGATTTCTAAATCTAACATTTTATTGGTGGGTCCGACAGGAAGTGGTAAAACCTTGATGGCCCAGACTCTAGCGCGTTTTTTGAATATTCCCATTGCTATTAGCGATGCAACTAGTCTTACAGAAGCAGGTTATGTGGGCGAAGATGTGGAAAATATCTTAACGCGTTTATTGCAAGCTAGCGATGGGGATGTAGAACGCGCTCAAAGGGGAATCGTTTTTATTGATGAGATCGATAAGATTGCACGCCTCTCAGAAAATCGCTCTATCACACGCGATGTCTCCGGTGAAGGGGTGCAACAAGCCCTCTTAAAGATTATTGAAGGGAGTGTCGTAAATGTCAGCCCTAAGGGTGGGCGCAAACACCCCAATGAAAACTTCGTCCAAATTGACACGACCAATATCCTCTTCATATGCGGAGGGGCGTTTGACGGGATTGTTGACATTATCAAGCGGCGGATCCATAGCAATGTTCTAGGCTTTGGGAATGAGAAAAAGACCAAGGAACAATTAGAGGACATTTTGCACTTGGTGGGCCCAGAAGATTTGATCGGTTATGGTCTCATTCCTGAACTCATTGGTCGTTTGCCCGTTATCTCCACGCTCAAGCCTATTTCTAAAGAAGCTATGGTGGACATTTTGCTCAAGCCCAAGAATGCACTGATCAAACAATATCAACAGCTCTTCAGGATGGACGGGGTGGAGCTGATCTTTGAACCTAGCGCGATTGAAGAGATTGCTAATCTCGCCATCAAACGCAAGGTGGGCGCGCGAGGCTTGCGTTCCATCATCGAGAGCTTTAGCATGGATGTGATGTTTGATTTGCCTAATCTTAAAGATTACCAGGTAATCATCACTAAAGAGTGCGTTTTACAACAAGAGAAGCCTCTTTACATTAAGAAGAATAAACCTTTGCCCATGCCATCTTAACAGAAAGAAGTCTATGATACTGGATAAACTAATCGGCGTTTTCTCGCATGATGTTGCCATCGATTTGGGAACAGCTAACACGGTGGTGTCCGTTAAGGGACAAGGGATCATCATTAATGAACCCTCCATTGTAGCGGTTAAACTGAACAAATACGATCGCATGGAGGAAGTGCTCGCGGTGGGGAGTGAAGCTAAGGAGATGATTGGCAAAACCCCAGCCGGAGTGCAGGCGATCCGTCCCATGAAAGACGGGGTGATCGCCGATTTTGACATCACTGAGAAAATGATTCGCTATTTCATTGAAAAAGCCCATCAACGCAAGACTTTGATTCGTCCGCGTATCATGGTCTGTGTGCCCTATGGTCTGACAAGCGTGGAGCGCAAAGCAGTCAAAGAGAGTGCAATGAGTGCGGGTGCGCGTGAAGTTTTTTTGATTGAAGAACCTATGGCAGCAGCCATAGGGGCGGGTCTACCCGTTAAAGACCCGCAGGGAAGCTTGATTGTAGATATTGGGGGAGGTACGACGGAAATTGGCGTGATCAGTCTTGGCGGGCTTGTGGTGAGCAAGAGTATCAGAGTGGCAGGCAATAAATTAGATGCAAGCATTGTGGATTATGTGCGTAAAACCTACAATCTTCAAATTGGCGAGCGCACCGGTGAGGAGATTAAAATTGCCATTGGTTCGGCGATCGAGCTCAACCCTCCTTTGACAATGGAGGTGAGTGGACGCGATCAGGTAAGTGGAATTTTAAATACTATTACTCTGAGCAGTGAAGATGTGCGTGAGGCTATTAAAGAACAAATCCGCGAAATTAGCAATGCGCTCAAGGCGGTCCTAGAAGAGGTCAAGCCTGATTTAGCAGGAGATATTGTCGAAAATGGGGTGGTGCTCACGGGTGGAGGTGCGCTTATCCGAGGTTTGGATAAGTATTTGAGTAATATCGTCAAACTCCCCGTCTTTGTAGGCGAAGAACCCCTTTTAGCCGTAGCACGAGGCACGAGTCGTGCCATTGAAGATTTAGATTTATTGAGCAGTTTAGGGGACTTATAAATTCAGAATGATTAGCAAGCGCACGGTGCTGATCCTAGTTGTATTGGTGTGTGCGCTGTGGGTGCTAGATATCAGGGGCTCGCGCAGTTTTGTGAGCGATAAGGTTAAGATTGCGTTTTTAAATCTCAAGGGCGCGATAGTTTCCGCCTATCAACGCCATTTTGATCAAGCCGATACCATCGCGCGTTACCAGAGACAACTAGAGGCCTACCAATATTTGCAGTTTTCTTATGCTGACTTGGATGCGCGTAACCAGGCTTTAGCCCTAGAAGTACAGGACTTAGCCACCCTTCAAGCTGCTACGCCCGCACCCATCCAAACTCCAGATGCCATGTCCCTTTTCTCCAGCTATACTCCTGCCACTTGTGCACCCGATCCCAAACTAAGCACACTCTATACCCCGCCCAAATTTACCCTCACACGAGTCTATGGTTTTGCTCAACTCAATAATACCCACGAGGTGCTTTTAGATGTTCAAAAACCCTATCCGCAGGATAAAATTTTAGGAATGGTGGCTTTTGAGCGCGCAATTGGAATTGCGGTGCAAAAAGAAGGTCGTTTTATCGGGCTTTTACACGGCGATGCGCGCGCGAGCTACAGCGTCATGATTAAGAGCGGGGGTAAAGTGTACTATGGCTTTATCACTAATCAAAACTTTAAAACCTATGTTAACTTTTTACCTGCTTACGCCCCCATTAAAGCCGGAGATACAGTGTTAACCAGCGGTTTAGATGGAATCTTTAGCGCGGGCATTTATGTGGGCACGATTGCCGATGTGGAAAATCACTACACCTATAAAAAGGCCCTGCTTAATTTAGAAGAGCTCAAGAGCATGCTCTTTTACACCATCTTGGTCTCAGTGCCCTAGTTTGTTTAGTGTATCAGTCCTCTCATGAATAAGATTGCTCTAATAAACCTAATGTCTTGAGCATTTGGACACCTTGCTAATGCGAATCCCTATCAAAAAATTAAGTTAAACTGCTATATAATGAGGATGATAAAATATAAAGGATTGGTATGTTTTTTTCTAAAGAGAAAAACAGGCAAATGGATGATAAAGACGCGCAAATTCGCTCCTTGCAGAAGAAATTAGATATTTACAAACAGCTCGTGGAATTATGCGCTTACGAAGGGTTGATCGGAGTTAAGGATGGTAAAGTCGTATTCAAGAGTGGGGCTGTGGCTGGGGCAGAGGATTTGGAGCAGAGGGCGGGCGCTCTGACACAGGTTGATAAGGATTTTAATTTCAATAACCGCCTTTATAAACTCAGGAGTAAATGTGTTGAGGACACATTCTACTATGCTTTAAGTCGGGATTTTGAAACTCTGGTGGAATTTGGAAAGGATAACATCTTTAACATCTATTACAATAGCATGAAATCTGGCGTGGAAGGAATCCAGCAAACTTTACAGAGTATTCTCGAGGACTCCAATACTCTAGTAGAAGGGGCCAGCAATGGTAGTAAGCACTCTCAAGAGACTTTAAAGCAGGTGGCTAAGACGAGCGAGAAGATTGATACTCTCTATGATAAAATGCAAAACGCCATCGTGCTTGCTGATTCCCTCAACCAGCGCAGTAGCGAAATTACCCAAGTTATTTCTCTTATCGATGATATTGCTGAACAAACGAATTTATTAGCCTTGAACGCTGCCATTGAAGCTGCGCGCGCAGGTGAACATGGAAGAGGTTTTGCTGTGGTAGCTGATGAAGTACGTAAATTGGCCGAAAAAACCCAAAAGGCTACCAAGGAGATTGCCGTGGTAGTTAAATCCATGCAACAAGAAGCTAGTGATATCCAAAGCAACACACATGACACCAATGGTATCGTGGGAAGTATTAAAGACGATGTGAGCAATATACAAGTTTTTGCACATAATAATAAGATCGTGGCCAATGCGGCATTGTTTTCCATTGAAAATTCTAACAACCGCGCTTTTTGTGGATTGGCCAAAGTGGATCATATTGTCTACAAAAGTAATCTTTATGGTTTGGTTTTTGGAGTGCCCAATGCCTTTAAGGTCATCAATGGTAGCGAGTGCCGTCTGGGTAAGTGGTACCATGAAGGCAAGGGTAAGGAGCATTTTTCTAACACGCCTAGCTATCGCGCGCTGGAATCTTGCCATAATGGGGTGCATAACGAGGCCAATGCCTTGGCTAGTCTGCTCAAGGAATCTGATAAGGCCACTCCTAGTAATATTGAACATGGAATCCGTGCAGTGGAGCAGCACGCTCAGGTTGTGCGCGACACCATTGATAAAATGTTTCATGAAAAACAAGATGAGCTCAATCAGAAGGTTGCTGCGCTGCTTGCAGAGATTAAAGAAGTTTCCGAGCACTGATTGGCGCCTTATACATCTGCGCTGCGCGCGCTTGAGCGTGCGCACCTATATCGAAAACGCCATCTCTACTCCCCTCATTTGATTGACTTTGCCTCCAATGACTATTTAGGTTTGAGTGCGCATGCTCAGCTCCTGGAACAGACTTTTGAAAAAGTGCGCACACACACATGCCATGCCCCCAAAGCCTCCATGTTGCTCAATGGCTACCATCCCTTGCATGTAGAGCTTGAAGAGTTTTTACGCGCGCATTTAGGTTATGAAGCTTGCTTATTGGTGGGTAGTGGCTTTTTGGGCAATATTGCTTTGATCGATGCGTTAGTGCGTAAGCAAGATGCGCTTTTCATGGACGCACACTATCATGCCAGTGGGCAATTCTTGGCAAAAAAAATGCCCAATGCCTACTTTTTTACCCATAATGATGTGCAGAATCTGTCTCAACAACTTCAAAAATACCGCAAACAGCATGCCAAGGGACGGATTTTTATCGCCATTGAGGGGGTGTACTCAATGGAAGGACAAGTTGCCCCCAAGGAATTTTACCACCTAGCCCAAGAGTATGAGGCCTACTTGATTTTAGATGAAGCCCATAGCTTGGGTGTCCTAGGGCAGGATTTAGGAGGGTACTTGAGCTATTATCATTTAAAACCATTTCCTCGTCTCATTGTCCTAGGCACTTTATCGAAGGCCTATGGGAGTTATGGGGCTTTCATTGGAGCGGATATACAAGTGGTAGAATTTTTATGCAACCGAGCCAAGAGTGTCATCTATACAACGAGTCTATCCTTGTTGGATAGTGCACTGGCTTTAGTGCATCTGCAATATCTCTATGCGCATTTGTCTAATTATGTTGCCATGCTAGATCGCATGCGCGCCCTGTGTGCGCAAGTGTTGGGCTTTAGCACGCCTAGCAATATCTTAACACTTTCCTTTTCAGATGTACAATCCCTCCTAAAGGTGCATGCAAAGTTGCTCGAGCAAGGTTTTCTATGCGCCCCTATCCGTCCCCCGACCACTCCAAAACCTCTCCTGCGGGTATCTTTGAATATACAGCCTCAAAACACCTTAGCAAAACTAGATGCCTTGTGTACTTCTTTAGAAAGCGCATTGCACGACGCGTGATTAACCACTAGTGGACGGACTTAGTGACGCACTCCTCACAGCTGAAAGCTTGTGGGCTTTAGCACGCCGGTAACAATATTGCAGATATGGAAAGCAATCAGTGTGAAGGGGCGTTATTAGCCAGCTGAACGCGTTGGATAAGGAGGTTTTTGACTAAACTGGGCTGATCTACACCTAAGATAATGTTGCGCGCTAAGCAGGCTTCTTCAAGCGTGGTCGGACATTCCCCATGAACTCCATCGTTACGGATTTTTCTAAATTTATTCAGCAATTCACCCATGCGGGTGAAATGAAAATGAGAGAAATAATCTTTGTATTGGGTGAGCTTGTGAGTCAACAGAATTTGATAGGAGAATAAGGTAGGCTTGTGCTTATCTAGATCAGCCAGCGTACACGTATTCCTGTGTGAAAGGGGATAATTTACACTTAACACTTCAGGGTGGTCTATACAGATGCGTGCCACCACACTTTGGATAAATAAAAAGAGCTCCTGTTCCAACATCTTGGAGTATTTAGCAACGACACTGCCAAAGTCATAAAGGGGGTCCTGCTTGTTATGTTGGTATTCCAGCTCGGCGTATACAATATTCTCTAAACTCATATGGTGCATCGCATGGGTGAGTTGTTGGCCGAAGACAAATTGAATTAAATACTTGCGGGTGTCAATGAACTCGTCCTCTTTAAACACATTGGGGTAGTGAAGTTGTCCATCGTCAAAGTGATCAATCTCGTTTTTCATATCGATGATCAGAGGGTAAACATAGTTGCTGCCATAGATAGCAAAAGTATGGGAGCCGTAATTAGGGGTGGTAAAATTTGGAAGGTAGTGCCTGCGCACCTCTTCAAAATCATTTCTAACCAATTCCCTAAGGTCAGCAAGAATAAACCAATGTTCCACTTCAATCCGATCATTTTTGTAATAGTATTCTGGGGCTCTAGCTTGGGTGAGCGTGGTTTCTACTCCAACCACTTTAGCGACAAACAAGTTGGCATAATCGCTCAAAAAAAGTTGTAAGGTATGGTTGGGGTTGGTTTGTGCATAGATAGCCTCCAGCATTGGGGTGTACTGATTCACAATGTTTTTAGATTTTGGCTTGAGCTTGCCAAAGGCAACTTTCTTGTCTTCTTTCAGAATCGCCAAATGATCCTTGATCACACTTTCATTGTAGTAGGGATTATAGAGAATGAGTAAATGGGACATGGAAAACCTCTCCTTTGTGATTTTTCAGTCTTATCTTTCAATGAAAACTAGCCATGAGCGGAGCGGCACATCTGCCTGCTAAAGCCCACAAGAGGCAGAGCTCCCGTGCAAGCACAGATTAGACCTGCAGAAACAAAGTGCGCCGCACGCTTCGCGCAGATCAATGTGTTACGCTTGCTTACGCACTTCTGTAATACTCTTGCCTCCCAAGCCGTAATTATCCGTATCAACTTCTTCGATGATCACCACCGTAGACGCTCTATTTCTATGCGCCACTCGGGCCAACAAGTCTGTAACTCCCGCAATCAACGCTTCCTTTTGCTCTTTAGTAGGTCCATTTTCTTTCGTGATCTTAATATTGACAAAGGGCATGGAAACCTCCATTATAAAGATTACAAGTAATCCGAAGCATAATCCGTTCCTGCAAGCTGATCCGTTCAGGTTCGCAAGCTTTGGCACATAGGTGGCAAAAATGGCATTTTTGTATTATAATGTGCCCTTCATATACGAACATAAGGAGTTCTTGTGAGTCATGCATTCTTGAGTTTGGATTCTGTGCACGCGCTCTTGCACCGCCGTTTTTCTTCTAAGAAATTTGACCCCCATTACCACCTACCCAAAGAGCTGTTGGAGGAAATCCTCGAAGCGGGTAGACTAGCCCCCAGCTCTTATAATACACAGCCTTGGGAATTCTTGGTCTTACAGGGTGCGCTAAAAAATCAGCTCGTACCTCATGTTTACTACAATGATCAACTAGTGCAAGATGCCAGTGCTCTAGTCGTCGTAGGTTATATGCATCCTAGCGCACTCAACGCACATTATCTGACAAGTTTTTGCAAACCTCAATACCACGAACGGGTGGTCAATGGCCTCAACGCTCTTTTTAAAACCAAGTTTCGGGGTGATGAAAAACTGATTGATGCCTATCTCAAAGAACAATGTTATATTGCCGTGGGGCAAATGTGCTTGAGCGCTACCTTATTGGGAGTGGATACATGTATTTTAGGAGGGTTTGAACCTGAGGCAGTCAAGCGCGTGCTCAGTGCACATTGCAATCCACCTAAAATTGCCTGTCTGATTGCTCTTGGCAAAACAGCTATGACTATTACCCGCAAGGCGCGTAAGTCTAAAGAGAGCACCATTAAGTGGCTTTGACAAAATACATTGGATTTTTTGTTTTTTTGTTGCTGCTAGGTTGTTCAGATCAGAAACATAAAGATGATCAGGGGCAAGCTCCTCAGAAAGCTGACATGTCTGCTCCAAAAGTCCCTAAAGTCTGGGAGTTTTTAGACCAAAAAAGCGGGCATATCCATCTTGAGCACACGCCAAAGGGTTTGAGTATCCAATCCTTAACCCCTGCACCCATGTTAGTAGCATTTTTAAGTCTAGACTCTCAGTTTGCGCCCTATAGTGCACTACTTAATCACTTGGAGAGCATGTTCAAGGGAATGCGGTTTGTGGCCGTGTTAGATAAACCCTATCCTCAGGAACAATTTGAAAGCTATGTGAAAGCACATGCACCCAAGTTTATCTTGCTCAATCCCACCAGCGATCTTGGGACTTTAAGCATGGTGTTGCAAACAAGTACTTGGACACTACCCTACTTTTTACTTTATAGCCAAAATGGTGTTCTGCAGCAAAGCTATCGCGGTGCAATTGTAGAGGAAATGCTGACCAAAGACATTCAAGACTTGCTAAAGAGATGAGTTGTGTTTAACTTTTTCAAGAAAACTGTGCAAAATGTCGCCTCTTTGTTAAAAAGTAAGAGTGTTGTCTTCAACAAGGAGGAGCTGGAGGAAATCTTGATTGCCTTTGATGTGCAATACGATCTAGTGGAGAGCTTATTACTCCATCTCCCCGAACAGGTCAAGCGTAATCACTTGGAGGTTGCTTTGATGCGCTTCTTGCGTAAAGAAAGTTACTATGACAAAGTGACTCTCAAGAGTATAGAAACGCGTCCCCTTGTAGAGTTAATCGTGGGTGTAAATGGCGCAGGTAAAACAACTACCATCGCTAAACTTGCACAGCAATACCTACGCCAGAAGCAAAGTGTGATCTTAGGAGCGGGCGATACCTTTAGAGCTGCGGCCACCAAGCAATTACAATTGTGGGGGGAAAAGTTGGCACTGGAGGTGATCAGCGCTGCTCCTAATAGCGATCCTAGCGCGCTGGCCTATAACACTATTCAGGCAGGAATTGCGCGCCGTGTCGATCATATTCTTATCGACACGGCGGGGCGTTTGCACAACCAAACCAATCTCAAAAATGAATTGATTAAAATTAGTAAGGTTTGTAGTAAGGCTCTTAATGGAGCACCCTACTACAAGTTGTTAATTTTAGATGGTACCCAGGGAAGTTCAGCCTTAGAGCAAGCTCGGGTATTTCATGAAAGTCTTGATCTAGATGGAGTGATTGTAACTAAGTTAGATGGCACAAGCAAGGGGGGGTGTATTTTGAGCATTCTCTACGAGTTGCAATTACCCATTTTGTATTTAGGGCTGGGTGAAAAAGCCTCCGATTTAGTTGTCTTTGATGAACAAGCGTATGTGCAAAACTTACTAGATGCCATCTATGGCTAAACGCACGCGTGTCTTTGAGTGCCAACATTGTGGTTTTAGTAGCCCCAAATGGATGGGCAAGTGTAGTAATTGCCAAAGCTGGGAGAGCTTTGTAGAGCTCGCTTCTGATGCGCAGGTGCGTTTTAAAAACGCTAATAGTGTGCCTGAAAATGCGGCCGTGCGCATTACAGAGGTGGAATATGAAAGCGTGGTGCGCTTTAGCTCCACGCAAAGGGAATTAGACATTGTTTTAGGGGGGGGAATTGTCCCGGGGGGATTGTATCTTGTGGGCGGAAGTCCGGGAGTGGGGAAGTCCACTCTGCTCTTAAAGGTTGGGGGAGGATTGGCTCTGCAGGGGCATAGAGTGTTATATGTGAGCGGAGAGGAGAGTGCAGGGCAAATTCGCCTGCGTGCAGAACGCTTAGATTGTATGCAAGAGGATTTGTTTTTACTCAACACCATCGACCTAGAACAGATCAAGGCACATCTATGCACACAAACCTATGGTGTGTGTGTCATCGACTCGATTCAAACACTCTATTCTAGCAATATCGGCGCAGCTCCAGGCTCAATCTCGCAGGTACGCGAAAGCACCTTTGAACTCATGCGCCTAGCCAAACAGCAAAATCTAGCGATCTTTATCATCGGACACATCACCAAAGAGGGTTCTATCGCAGGACCTAGAGTGTTAGAACACATGGTAGATAGCGTGCTCTACTTTGAAGGGGACCCTAGTAAAGAATTGCGTATCCTGCGTAGTTTTAAAAATCGCTTTGGGGCAACTAGCGAGGTGGGGATTTTCCAAATGCGCTCAGAGGGTTTAGTGAGTGCTAAAGAGGCTTCTAAACTTTTTTTCTCGCAACAAGAGAGTTTAGCAGGCAGCGCTTTAAGCGTAGTGTTAGAGGGGTCCAGGGCATTGATTTTAGAAATCCAAGCCTTGGTGTGTGAGAGTAATCTCAATAATCCTAAGCGTTTAGCTACGAGCTTTGATACTAACCGCTTGCACATGCTCTTAGCTTTGCTAGAGAAAAAACTAGAAATCCCCTTGAATCGCTACGATGTCTTTATCAATGTTGCAGGTGGTATTAAAATTACTGAAACAAGTGCGGATTTAGCGGTGATTGCGAGCATTCTTTCCAGCTTAAGAGAACGCCCCATTAGCAATAAAACCGCCTTTATTGGAGAAGTGAGCTTGAGTGGTTCGGTGCAGGAAGTGCCTGATATCAATATGCGTATCAAAGAAATGGAAAACTATGGTTTTCTCAAGGCGATTGTGCCCAAAAAACCTACATTGGCAACGACCATCACATGTTATGAAACAGCAGAAGTGTCCAAAATTTTGGAGTGGATGTAGCGCTGTTTGGGACTAGCAGAACTTTAATTACAAGGCAATAGACTACTTAATGATTTGTGAGATTGTCTTAAAGTTAGGGTGTGTGTAGGTTTGCATGCACTCAAAGGCAACCATTTCCGTGCTGACAATATGCGCTCCGCAATTTTGTAAATCTGTCAGGGCAAGCTTCTTATTGTGCGTATCGCGAGAGCTAGTGCAATCTTCTAAAACACTCACGGTAAAACCTGCTTGCAAAAAATCCTTAGCGCTTTGGTAGACGCATACATGTGCCTCAATGCCCAGCAACACCAAGTGGGCTTGGGGTGGCAACATGGATATAAGCACAGGAGCTGCGCTAAAGTGTTCTTTGACATAGGGACTACCAAAAAAAGCTCGTAGAGGTGTTATGCTTGAACCCAGCTTAATCGGATTTTGTTCGGTAGCGTGGATGGGCAGTTTTAAAATTTGAGCAATGCGCAGAAATTTCAGACAATTAGCCAATAGTATATCAGACTCTGCCATGGCGGGGAGTAATTTTTCTTGTATATCAATCACAATAACATGAGGCATGCGCAATCCTTTTTGAGCCAATTCTACCATCGATACCCTAATGAGGCTGAAAAAATACGCAATTGCCCAATATTTTTGGATTGGTAGTAGCTATCACGATTGCTTTTAAAGGTGAATGTGCCTCCCCAACCAATGTCAAAACCCCTAAAATTGTATTTGGCTCCAAAAGCAATAGAGTAGCCATTGGAATCGGGGATTCCAATGGCATCTTGGGGGCTGGGAGCTTGATCGAAGCTCAATGCGCCCATTAGGCGCAAACTTCTACCCATGTAGGTTGTGCCAATCCTAAAGGTATTGGTATCGCGCCACCCATTGCCCATGTTCATCACTCCGCTAAAATCTGCCAAACCCACCATTTCTTTAAGCGTAGACGCGCTCAAAAACTGCACCGTGCCCCCAATACCTTGATAAGATGCGTTGGCAAAGTCAGGGGTTACTAAAAACTTATTCCCCTGGGACCAAAAAGTGCGCTCATACACACCCTCCACCCGCAGGCGGTGCTTGAAAAACTCATGCGCGTAAGCGATGTTGATCACCTGGGGTAGAGAAACATTGATATTTAAGTGTCCCCTAGTGAGCACATTCCCTAGACTTGGTCCTAGCTTAGTGAGCGCAGTTAATCCCCCCCGCATATTAAAGGTCACACTGCTGTTATAGACGACAGAAAACATGCCACTCTCAAACACGCGCATGCTCGCCCCGATCTTATACCCCCCTCCCCACGAACTTCCATTACTTTCTTGAACGACTTGGGAAGTGCCATAGAGGTCTGAAACTGCTTTTTCTAATCCGCTATAGCGCATAATCTGTTTGAGGCCGTTGTAGTAGGTTTCGCACACTGGGCTATTTTGATCCATAGTAGCGGTGCATTGTTCAGCAGGACGATAACCGATGCTGGCCAATTGGTCGCGCATGGAACTGGGCACTTGCTGGCTAAAAACATTATTGGGCAAGCCTACAATCTGGCTGCCTTTGAGCGTAGATGCGCCATGCAGGGGCACATAGACGGTGTTATTAAATTTGCCTGTCGCATAGAGCCCACGCCCACTCACTCCTACAGAAAAGCGATCGCCAATGGTATAACTCACACTAGGGGCAAGCTCGACCATCATGATAAAGACATTTTGTAAAAACTCTCCCCCCTGCCCATTCCACTTCATTCCCAAGCCAGAGGGAGCGGTAAAACTCCCCCCGAAGGTGAAGCCATTATGGTTGCGTGTCTTGTAAAAGAATTTAGGTAGTACGAAATTAGTCGTGCCCGTCCAACCACTCACCACCTGTGCGCTAGGCATGGAGGCCACTGTCGTCACCTTTTTGCTAGTCAGTCCT
This sequence comes from Helicobacter salomonis, assembly GCF_900197775.1. NCBI lineage: Bacteria > Pseudomonadati > Campylobacterota > Epsilonproteobacteria > Campylobacterales > Helicobacteraceae > Helicobacter > Helicobacter salomonis. The sequence goes on along the minus strand of NZ_FZMA01000019.1, from coordinate 22,225 downwards.
TCCAGACTATTGATCAGCTCTTTGAGAGCGGGAATGCCTCCATCAATGAGTTTCTGGGCTGCAGAGGTGGCGACCCCTCCTAGGCCTAAAATATTGATGATGGCTGCATTATTGCGCTGACCACCCATCACTAAACTGGTCGTGGAATATAGGCCTTGGTTGGTGCTAGGAACCATGAACTTAAAAGCAGGGATATTGATCACGGTGCTGGTCACTTCAAACTCGCTCTCATTCTCGCCCCAATCATTGTCAAAACCCATGTTAGCGGGGTTATAATAGGCTGCATCCGCGCCCCGTGCTCCAGCAATATAAGCAGAATTGAGCGCAGTGCCGTTCAAGCTTTGCTCAGAAATCTTAAAACCATTGGCCTGTGCCAGCACAGGTGCCAAAACTACCAGTGATCGCCACCACAAATGCACACGAGCCTCACTTAAGGATGGTATTGTTGAATCACAATTGCCGTGCCCGTGCTCATGTTTTGGAAGAGGATTTTATCGGGTTTACGCTCATAGAAGATCAGTTCACCATTTTGCATAAAACGCTGGATAACAGCACCACCGGGTTCAATGCGTTTGCCAACACCCTGGAAAATATCGCGCCCCAGCACAATATCATCAAAGAGGTCACCATAACTCACTTTCCCGAAGAGATCCCTAGCCGCACTCCACTTCGCCGAACAAATGCCAGAAAAGCAGAGGTAATTTTTCTTAATCAAAATCTCCCCTGCCTTCTTGCTCAGCTGGTAGAGCACAATCCGCAGATCGCCCTCTTTAGTGTGCTCAATCGTCCCATAATCGTAAAAACGCAACACGGGTGTATAGATGTAGATAAGTTTAAATTGTTCCAAAGCTTTTTTACGCGCGGTCTCCGCCTCTTGTTTGCGTTGCGCCGCGCTCTTGGCGATAAACAATTTCTTGTGAGTACTCTTAGGCTTGGGAGTTTTTGGCTTTTTGTGTCCACAAGAAACTAAAAAAAAACCTAGAAAAAGCACCCCCAAAATCTGCAGGGTGCGCTGCCACTTAACTAGCAAAGCGATCACGCAACAAGGCTATCCTCTTGCCTGGTTGAAGACACTGTACCAAATGCGCCCATCTAACTTGAGCTCCATGCTCACTTGACATAGCCCATCTTTATAGATGGTCTCGGTAATCTCCGCATTGCGAATCAAGGCATTGACCTTGGTTTTAATCACGGAATTTTGCAAGATCATATCTTTCACCGTATCGGTGGCATTCACTCTAATCCCATACATTTTTTCGCCTAATTGGCGGTAACCGTCCACGATTGCCGCGCGCTTAGCTAGAGCCAAAGCCTGAGAAGGAGAAATTGTAGACTCTGGAGCCACTCCCATACCCACTGCACTCAGTTCGATCACATTGGTAGGAGTGAGAATAGGGGTATTGGGCACCATGGCCGGTGTCCCCCCTCCACTAGAGAGGTTCCCCTGAGAAGAATTATCAAAGCGCGTCTCAATCTGAGGCTGAGACTTAGGGAAAGCGGGCATGGGCGGCTTGCTGGTGCTGTTAAAGGTAGTTGGAGGATAGATGGGAGCCTGCAACCCTGTAGCGGAGGGGGGGATGAGCTGAGTCGTGCCCGCTCGTTTGAACATCCCACAACCCGCCACTGCAAGGGCTAACCCTATAGATGCACATAGGGGGACGATTCTCAAACTCTCAGCACCGCCACCCACACACGCCTTTCTCTTCATCCTGATAACCTTTAAGTAATTTAGCCCGCCAGTATAGCATAAAAACCCTAACTACGCCTGAACGCTTTTGGCTTTGGGCTTTAAACTCCTTAGTACCCATGTGCTATAAGTCCCTGAAAAGATATAGAGCAGAGTGAAGACTCCCAACAAACCCTGATACCATAACAAAGGTAGCACAGCCAAGAAATCCACGCTACCTTTGGCAAAACCTAGCAAAATGAGCATCTGCGCACCATAAGGAATTAGGCCCTGAAAAATGCAAGAGAAAATATCTAAAATCACCGCCCCCTCGCGCCGATCCACGCCAAATTTTATGCTAATTTTTTTAGCGATCTCTCCTACAATCACAATCGCCACCGTGTTATTAGCCACCGCTAAATCTACCACACTGACTAGACCCGCAATGCCCACTTTCGCGCTTTTAGGACCTACGATCAATTTTTCGATCTTGGAAATCACCCATGCTACCCCACCCTCTCTAGTAACCATGAAAGCAATTCCGCCTGTTAGCATGGAGAGGAGGAAAATCTCTTGCATGCCAGAAAAACCATTGTAAATTTCCTTGCCAAAGCTCAAGAGTGTGAAATTGCCATAGTAAAGCCCGATTGTTCCAGAGAGCAAAATCCCTACAAAGAGCACTAGAAAGACATTAAGACCTAGAAGAGCTAATACTAAAACACAAACATAGGGTAGGGTCTTGACAAACTGAAAATCATGGGTACCCAGCTGCGCTACATTCTCTGGCCGTCCATAGATCAAGAGTAAAACAATGGTCAGTAAACTTGCTGGCAGAGCGATGTAGAGATTGATTTTGAATTTATCCTGCATCTCCACGCTCTGGGTGCGCGTACTTGCAATCGTCGTGTCTGAGATGATGGAAAGATTATCCCCAAACATCGCCCCTCCCATCACGGCTGCTAGGGCTAATGCCATAGAGAGCCCGCTCTGTTCAGCCAAACCTACAGCAATGGGTCCAAGAGCAACAATGGCACCCACACTGGTGCCTATGGCTGTGGAAATAAAAGAGGCGATCACAAACAAACCAGCTGCTAAATACTCTACGGGAATATAGGTAAGTCCTAGATTGACCGTGGAATCCACCCCGCCCATCGCCTTGCTCACCACGGCAAACGCCCCAGCTAACAGGTAGATCACGCACATGGTCATGATGTTCTTATCTCCACAGCCGGCTAAAAAGTCATCAAATTTCTGATTGAGATCACTCTTGAAGAGCAAAAAAGCTGTGGCGACTCCTACACTCGCGGCAACAGGCCCTGGGAGCTGGTAAAAGCCCATTTTAGTCCCGGTCAACTCTAAATAAATACCCGCGCCCAAATAGACAACGATAAAAACTAAAAAGGGAACAAGACCTAGCGCGCTAGGTTGGGGGTTGTAAGTATCCTGTTTAAACTCCTGCATGTATATCCTTTGTGCGTGAAATGGGTGTAAAAGAAAAGGTCACCCATGCACATCAGATCGCTAAGGTGCAAAGAAAAACGCCTAGCTCTCTGTGCCACGACAAAAGACACCATGAAAACCCTTTCGCAAGTTGGGATTGACGGCGAAATCCTAACACAAAGAAACTTTAATTAAGCTGGGATAAAAACCATCCCCCACGCGCGTGGGGGACAACAACCCTTAGTCTTGGTTGTTACTATTTTGGCTATTGTTGCTGTTCTGGCTATTTTGGCTGTTTTGATTCTGACTATTGTTGCTGCTACCACAGCCACAGCCACCGCTATAGCTGCTGTTATTGGTGTCACAGCTATTATTGTTGTTGTTCATAGCACTCTCCTTACTTTGTATTTGGAGAACTTTATATCTCCATGCTCGCATTATAGTCAAATTTATTTTAAATTATTCTCCACAAATGTCTGGCTCCATGCATTTAGTTGTGTTTTGACCTGTGCATGGTGGTCTGCAAATTCTTGATGCGCATGGGGTCCCACATAATTACTGACACAAAACACCCCCATACTAGGGATTTGAAATGCCTGTCCTACACTGAGGACACTGAAAAATTCCATATTCTCCAGTAAAATGCCCGCGTTTTGCATCTGTTGTGCAAAGGCGCAATCTGTATGGATGTAATTACTGGAGTTGACTTTAGCGTTGGGTAAAATTATCGATTCAAAAAGCGCACTCTGCACCTCTAGGCAATTATCCAGGGGTGTATAGCTACGACCTTGTGCAAAACTCTGCTCAATTTGGTAGGCCTCCTGGCTCTTAAAAAAACTCAGGAGAGGGGTTTCTTTAGAATACGCCCCTGCGCTGCCTATGAAGATTAGTTCTGCAGGTCTTTCGAGTAGACACAATCTAGTGAGAGAGATGGCGCTTTGCACAAGTCCCACTCCAATGCTCCTAACCCCTAGTAAACTTTCACTCTTGCCTGCACACACAAGCATGGTCGCCCTTTTTAAGCAGTTATTAGACTATTTTATACTAAAGTTGCCCACAATGAAAGCCAAAGACGCTTCGCCGTTTAAAAAAGCCTTTAGAGACCTCCAGAGAGACAATGTCAAGATCACCTTGGCGGTCGTATTTGTCGTTTGTATTGCAGGGATGGCTCTTGTTCTAGGGCATGCCAAGATTCATCTCCCCTTACTTGCGTTGGCCACTGTGGTGGGAGGGTACATGGCGATGAATATCGGAGCCAACGATGTCGCCAATAATGTGGGGCCTTTGGTGGGTTCCCAAGCAATCACTTTGGGTATGGCCATCTTGTTGGCGGCTATCTGCGAGGTTCTAGGCGCAGTGCTAGCGGGCGCAGATGTGGTGCAAAGCATCAAGGGCAAGATCATCAACCCTGCTCATATCCAGGATAGCGTCGTATTTGTTGGCATGATGCTCTCAGCTCTACTTTCTGGGGCACTGTGGTTGCACTTAGCTACAGCGATTGGTGCGCCTGTTTCTACCACGCATTCCATTGTAGGTGGAGTGCTGGGGGCAGGCTTGATGGCTGGGGGTATGAAGGTTGTGGAATGGCGTTTTTTGGGGGGTATTGTGGCTAGCTGGGTCATTTCTCCCCTGATGGGAGGAGGCATCGCGATGGGCTTGCTAGCTGTTATCAAACATGTATTGAGCGATAAAGAGGATAAGAAGCAAGCGGCTCTGTATGCCATGCCTGTGCTGGTTGCGCTGATGGGTGCGGCGTTTTGTTGGTACATGCTTGCCAAGGTTTTGAATAAGCACATGTCCTTGCTTGCGTGGCAAGAAGTCGCCTTGAGTGGCGTGCTAGGGTTATTCACTTGGAAACTCTTTAAGACTTATGTGCATAATAGGCTTCCTCATTTGGAGAATACCCGTGAAAGTGTGCACACCCTCTTCACCTATCCTCTGATCTTTGGGGCGGCCTTGTTGAGTTTTGCCCATGGAGCTAATGATGTTGCCAATGCTGTGGGGCCTCTGGCAGCCATCGTGCAAAGTCTGCAAGAATGGGGCAACCATACCATTCCCACTAAAGCTTATGCCCCCACATGGATTATGTTTGTGGGAGGCATGGGGATTGCGCTTGGGTTGAGTTTATACGGCCCCAAACTCATCAAAACCGTGGGGAGTGAGATCACCGAGTTGGACAAGATGCAGGCTTTTTGTATTGCGATGGCAACTGTAATCACCGTGCTCTTTGCCTCTAAATTGGGCTTGCCTGTGAGCTCGACACATATTACCATCGGAGCGGTTTTTGGAGTGGGTTTTTTACGCGAATTCTTGCAAAGACGCACTTTGCAAACCCGTCAAATGATTTTAGATGCGCATGTCGGGGAGGATGCTAGCGTAATTAAGAATTTCTTAGAGCGGTTCGAGAAGGCCAACCCTAAGCAGAAAAAAGAAATGTTAGCCTATCTAAAAGCCCTCAAAAAGGATAATAACACGCTAGAGTATTCCATTGGATTAAGCAAGAAGGAACGCAAGACATTGAAAAAAGCTTATAAAAGTGAGTTGGTCCAACGCTCTGTCATCAAGAAAATTATCACGGCGTGGCTAGTAACTGTGCCTATTTCTGCCCTCTTGGGGGCATTGGGCTATTATCTAATTGATCTCTTTAATATTGTAGAACGGCTTTAAAATGGGTGTTAGTCGCACACTCACTCGAGTTTTCCATCTCTAAGGAGAGCCCTTGGGGCTTTACGAACCGCTTTTAATGTTCACGCTAGCGTTGTTGTTGGTGTTACTCAATGCGTTTTTTGTGCTCTCGGAATTTGCCATTGTCAAGGTGCGCCGCTCCAAGCTTGAAGAGCTGAGTTTGCATAATAACCAGAATGCTGTCTTGGCTCTCAAAATCAACGCTTCTTTGAACACCTATTTGAGCGCAACCCAATTGGGAGTCACACTCTCTTCCTTAGGTCTTGGCTGGTTAGGAGAGCCTGCTATCGCGCACTTTATCACGCTATTTTTGCAAAAATGGGTACATTTTGAGAGCCTATACATCGTGGTGCATAGTCTGAGTGTGGCAATCGCCTTTAGTTTCATCACTCTTTTGCATGTGATCTTGGGAGAAATCGTGCCTAAATCTATCGCCATCGTGCGCTCGGAGAGTGTGGTGCTTTGGATCGCACGCCCCCTGCACGCCTTTTGGCTTATCTCCTACCCCATTGTAAATCTCTTTGACTTCTTAGCCAAGATTGTGCTCAAACTCTTTGGGATCGAACCCCAGCACGATAGTACGCATTCTGAAGAAGAGTTGAAGATCATCGTAGGAGAAAGCCTGAAGGGGGGGGTGATTGATTTTGTCGAAGAAGAAATTATCAAAAATGCCGTGGACTTTTCTGACACGAGCGCCAAAGAAGTCATGACTCCTAGAAAAGACATGGTGTGCATTGACTTGAAGTGCTCTTATAAGGACAATATTCAAATCATGCTCAAAAACCCTTTTACGCGCTACCCGTGCTGTGAGGGCAATAAGGACAATATTTTGGGTCTTGTCCACATTAAGGATGTGCTTTCGGCTTCTCTACTCGATTCGGAAGATGTGCAAAATTTTAGGCATTTGCTCAAAGAGATGCTCATCGTGCCTGAGAGCGCGTCTATTTCTCAAATCTTACTTAAAATGAATAATAAACGGGTCTACACCGCCTTGGTGGTAGATGAATATGGAGGTACTTCCGGCCTACTCACAATGGACGACATCATTAAGGAGATCATGGGTAATATCTCAGACGCGCATGACTTGAGTAAAGAGGGCATTAAACGCCTAGATGAGAATACTTTTGAGTGCGATGGCATGGTGGATTTGGAAAACATGGCAGAGTTGCTTAAGATCAAATTCGATCCTGATTACGAGCAGGTAACCTTGGAGGGGTATGTTTTTAGTTTGCTGGAGCGCTTGCCCGAAGTGGGCGATGTAGTGGGCGATGCACATTGTATCTTTGAGGTGTTGGACATGGACAAGGCGCGTATCAAAAAACTCAAGCTAATGAAGAAGAATCTTTGATAAGGTGGGCAAAGTGAAACAGAGGATCATCACATACCTGGCTTGCGTGCTTTGCATGGGGGGTTTACAGGCTCAGGAGTTAACACTCTCTGAAATGCGCCCTTCTGGGGTTTCTCTTAGACAAGCATGGAACATGGTCTTGGCTAATTACGATGGGATTAAAGCGCAGGACTATGCAGAACAAAAGGCTAAAAAACTCAACACAGCGGCCAAACTCTCTTTTTTGCCCCAAATTGACTTGAGCGCCTTTTATGTCCATTTGGCTAAACCCATCGAAATGAACCCCATCAGTAGTGGCAACCATGCTAAAATCCAGGAATTTGTCGGGGGGCTTAAGCATGTTTTAAACCAACCTCCCTTGCAGGCACTAGGAGGAGGTGCACTCGCTCAGGGAGCTTCTAGCATGCTGGGAGCTTTGGGTCAACCTCTGCTCTTTTCTAAAGAGAATGTCGTTTTGGGAGCATTGAGTATCGTTTATCCCCTTTACATGGGTGGGGCCCGTTTCTACATGAATAAACTTGCTTCTTTAGCACATAAAGAATCTGTGGAAGTTTCGCGCCTCAAGCGGCTTTCCACTTTCCAAGAGTTGGTAAAAGTTTACTATGGCTTGGTGCTAAATAGGGAAGTGCTAGCCGTGCTCCAAGATGTAGAACAGGGGCATTTAAAACACTATCAAAATGCCCTGAAACGCCAGCAAGCAGGGCAAATCGCGCGTGTAGAAGTGCTTAGTGCCTCCGTTGCCTATGAAAAAAGCAAGATCAAAACCATGCAGGCTAGAGATGCCCTTGAAGTTTCTACACTAGCATTTAGCACCATTTTGTCTAAACAAGATGCTACAAAAGTGCATTTCACCCCCACGGCTAATCTAAACATCCGTCCCAAGAATTTACCCCATCTCAATTTTTTTATACAAGAGACCTTGAGTTCTTATCCAGCGCTTAGAAGTCTTGCCCTCAAACAAAAAAGTGCACATGAAATGGTCAAACTCGAGGTTTCTAAATTTCTCCCTCATTTTAATTTCTTTGGGGCCTATCTGATGAAACAAAATAATTCTACCCTGACGGACATGGTCCCCGAATGGTTTGTGGGTGTGGGAGCGCGCTTGCCCATTTTAACCCCCACAGGGCGCATCATGCACTACCAAGCTGCTAAGATCGATGAGCTTCAAACCAATGCGCTCCAAAGTCAAGCCAAAAAGGACATGGAGCTCTTAGTGCACAAAACCTATCTACAATGCCAGTCTTACCTAAGAGAGTATCAAAGTCTTAATATCAGTATTGAGCTGGCTAAAGAGAACCTTAAGTTACAAGAAGAGGCGTTTAATCAGGGCATGGGCACAAATGTTTTAGTGATTGATGCGCGCAATTCGCTCTCAGGGATTTTAGTCGAACAAAAAACGAGTGCGTTTAAATACTTGAGTGCGTTGGTGGACTTGATGGCTCTTGGGGATCACATCGATCTCTTCTACGATTACGCGCATTAGGAATCAGCATGGTAACCTCGCAAAGACGATCTTTAACTCTCTTTATTACTCTTCTGTTTATTTTAGGCATTCTAGGGTGGCTAGGCACCCTCTACTACCAAGCCTACAGCCATAGAGTCGAACGCCTGCAGGGGTTCATTGAGGCGCGAGAATACAGCGTGAGCTCTAAACTGGCTGGGCGCATTGAGAGCGTGGCAGTTAAAAAAGGGGATCAAATTAAAAAGGGCGATCTAGTTTTTAGCATCCACAGCCCCGAAGCCGAGGCTAAACTTTTACAAGCCAGCTCAAGCCATAAGGCAGCCCAAGCCCTGCGCGATGAGGTCTTAAAGGGAAGCCGTAGCCAGACCATTAAAAGTGCGCGCGATGTCTACCAAGCTGCCAAAGCCCAAAGTAATTTAGCTGAGGAAACCTATAGACGCGTGCAGGAACTCTATGACAAAGGTGTAGCAAGCCTGCAAAAACGTGATGAGGCCTATGCCGCATTTCAAAGTGCAAACTACCACAAACAGGCTGCTTTTGAGCAGTACCAGCTTGCGCGCGAGGGGGCTAGTCATGAGAGCAAAATTGCCGCCAAAGAAAAGGAACAGGCTGCTCTAGGACAACTTAATGAGGTGCAGGTATTTTTGCGCGATAAAAACGCGTATAGTCCCATTGATGGGGAAGTGAGCAATGTGTTGCTCTATAGTGGGGAATTAAGCCCTAAAGGATTTCCCGTTGTCTTAGTAACCGACACCGCACACGCGTGGCTCAACCTCAGCGTGCCTGAAAAATATTTGAGCAAATTTAGCGTAGGCTCTGTATTTAAGGGTTATGTGCCTGCTCTAGATCAGACTTTGGACTTCAAAGTTACCTATGTAAGTGTGATGGGGGATTTTGCTACATGGAAGAGCACAAGCGCGAGCAAGAGTTATGACATGCGCTCCTTTAGCATTGAAGCAACCCCTTTAAGTGAGATAGCACGCTTACGGGTGGGCATGAGCGTGTTGGTCAACCCCTAATGTGGCAGACATTAAGAGAAGACAAATTTACATGGATTTTGTGCTTGGGCGCACCCTTTTTCTTATGGGCGATCATGGTGGGAGTGTTTTATAGAGAACTCCCTACCAAGCTACCTATTGGGATCGTGGATTTGGATCACAGCCATTTGAGTCAAGAGATTATCAGTGCTCTCAATGCAAGCAGTTATCTTGACCTGCAACATTTTTACCCCTCTTTGAGCGATGCCAAAGCAGATTTAGATCGTAAAAAAATTTATGGGGCTGTGGTGTTCTCTAAAGGTTTAGAACGCCACATCAAGCTACGCATTAAAACCCCCGTTGTGCTGTATTACAATGCCGAGTTTGTGTTGGTGGGTAAGGCGATAGCTAGCGCGTTCACCCAAACCCTCATGACCTCGAATGTAAAGAATGATGTTGCCACCAATTTAGGCACGCAGGGCGATCTCAACACCGCCAAAGCTCTAGCCTTCCCCCTACATGCCAATATTCACCCTCTCTATAACGAAACTAATAACTACGCGCAATTCTTGCTAGGGGTGATCTTGCCCTGCATGTGGCAAATCTTAGCGGCGTTGGGCATGCTCAATCTGCTAGGGCATGCCCAAAGTCTTAAACAAGCTCTCAGCGTGTTGTGGCTGAATACGCTGATTTTTAGTCTCTGGGGTGCACTGATGCTGGGATTTTTAAAGCCCTATTACGCACATTTATGGGTGCTCTTGGGCGGGGTAGTGCTCATGGTGCTGAGTGTTTCCAGTGTGGTTTTAGCCCTGTATGCCTTGCTGGGCGATCCCATTAAAAGTGCTTCAGCCATTGCCGCCTATACCGCTCCCTCGCTCGCCTTTGTGGGAGTTACCTACCCGGTGAGCAATATGGGCGTGTTAGGAGAATTTTGGGGTTCTTTATTGCCCGTGAGTTATTTTATCAAGGTTTTAATTGCCCTATCCACTTACAGCGATAGCCTAGTGCTGGCATGGCAATCTCTGCTCAAAATGGGCTTCTTTCTTCTATTTTTACCTTTGGGGTTGTGTCTGTGGTCTTTGAAAGAGAAAAGAGCATGCACGCGTTTTTAGAAGAATTTAGAACCATTTTCGCCCACGCGGGAGTGCGCTTTATCATTATTGTAGGCCCTCTCTTCTATGCTTTTCTCTACCCTCTACCCTACAAAAACGATATTGTAACGCGCCAAAGCGTGGCACTGGTGGACATGGATCAGAGCACTCTCTCAAGGCGTTTGATTGCTATGTTAGAGAGCGCACCGGGTATTCACATTGCTCATTTTCCTAAATCCCTACAAGATGCCAAAAAATTACTCGAAGAAGAGAAAGTCTTTGGGATTATTTTAGTGCCCGCTTTTTTTGAGCGCGCTATTTACACCAGCACCCCCGTGCATGTAGAACTCTACGCCAACGCCAATTATTTCTTAATCTATGGTGCGATTGCCAATGCAAGCATAGATGTGCTTAACGCTTTAAGCGACGCGATCAAAACCCATAAAAGCCTTTTTGAAGCCCAGATTGCCAAAGAACATAATTTACTTTCCTTACAAACTATTCCCTTGTATAACCCCTCAGTGGGTTACCTCAACTATGCGATTGCCAATGTATTTATCTTTATTTTACATCAAACTTTGCTCATTGGAGCGAGCATGCTTACCTGCGCGCAAGCGCGTTTTATTCCCCATTTTTTAGGGGCTCTTAGCTTGGTTTGGGTGCGTTGCCTCTGCTTTAGCGTAATCTATATCTTTTTAGCCCTGCTTTACTCTGGGGTGCTCTTCCCCTATTATGGTATCCATATCCATGCTAACCCCTCCGCTTTATTGGGGTTTACATCCCTATTTCTCATGGCTACGGCAAGCTGCGGAGTAGTTTTAGGCACTTTTTTAAGAAAGCCCATGCAAGCGACTCAAATTATTTTACTCTCCTCCTTGCCCCTAGTATTTATGGTGGGTTTTATTTGGCCCTTAGAACTTTTGCCATCCTTTCTACATGCGCTTTTGCAAATCGTGCCTGCCTACCATGGCATTTCTGCAATGGTCATGTTCAACCAACTAGGTGCGCCCCTGCAAACCACTTTACCCCATTGCATTGCCTTAGTGGGGATTTTAATCTGCGCCTCTCTGCTAGGAGCATGGCGACTCTCTAGAAATAATCATGAAACTCGCACTTAAAGAAGCCTTCCCCCATACCATACCCATGCTATTGGGTTTTATTTTGGTGGGAGCAACCTTTGGGGTGTTGGTGCAGCAGGAGGGGTATGGCTTTTGGGTAGCCATGTTTATGAGCCTTTTTATCTATGCGGGGGCGGTGCAATTCTTAGTGGTGGGACTCTTAAGTGTGCACGCAAGCCTACTCAATATCTTTCTGTTGGTGGCTTTACTCAATGCTCGTCAGATTTGCTATGCCATCTCTATGCTTGAACCCTTTAGTAAAACAGGGGGGCGCATTTACTACCTAGCCCACACGCTTACGGACGAAACTTTCATGCTTTTAAGTTTTGCCAAGCCTAAGCAGAGCACGCAGGAGGATTTTACGCTCGCCATTGCCCTGCTCAATCAAATTTATTGGGTCGCGGGTACAGCACTAGGAGCGATCTTAGGAGATGGGTTTAGCCTCAATGTGGAGGGCATCTCTTTCATTGTTGTGGGGACCTTTTTGGTAATCTTTATTGAGCAATGGAAGAGCACCAAACGCCATGCCCCTGCTCTCATCGGATTTTTCAGCGCGTTGGGCTGCTTTATCTTCTTTGGTAAGGTGCATTTTCTCTTGCCCACTTTAATTCTCATGGTAGGTCTTTTTATCATGTTTAAAAGGCGTTTAGAATGAGCGATTTGTATGTTTGGGGAGCGTTGATCATCGCAATGGGGACAACCTACTTGATCCGTGTTTCTCCCTTTTTACTTTTTAATGCCAAACGCCCAGCGCCTAAAATGTTACTCTATTTGGGGCGTGTGTTAAGTTTGGGGGTGGTAGGCATGCTCATTGTCTATAGCCTTAAGGATACGCCCTTTTCTAGTTCACCTTATGGCCTTAATGAGGTGTTAGCAGCGGGAATTGTCGTGATCTTGCATCTGATGTTTCGCGTGTTTGCACTCAGTGTGATAGGGGGCACAGCACTCTACATGGGATTGGTGCAAAGCAAAATACTCAATGGTCTATTTTAGAATTTGTAAAGATACATGCAATTGAACATTAAAGAGGTTTCAAAGCGCTCAGAGGCGAGCAAGGTTTTGTTTGTGGGCAAGAGTTTGACTCCTAGTTCAATGCGGTGTTTGGTATAAAGGGTGAGTGTGATGCCTCCCTGGGCGATTAGGCCTGCGGTGTAGATAAAGTGTTTATCTTTGAGGCTAAAATTAGCGTTATCGGCATAAAGCACAGCCCCCATCCCCACTCCCCCATAAAGGCCCAGAAAGTGTTTATATGAGTGTGATAGACTGATTTCTAGGGGTATTTCCAGTCCTATACTCACCACTCCGTAGAAAGAATTGGAAGGATTGTACTTGGAACGCCAGTTAACCCTGGAGGTGGCCAAATCAAGCGCTAAAAAGCCCCGCAAGCCGATATAATTCCTGAAAAAAGTTTGCAATCCCCCTTTAACACTCAAAATAGCCGGAAAACTCTCTAATTTAGTATTTTTATAGTCCTTTTTGATGTTGATGACTCCAAAACCCATGCCAAAATACCCCCCATTTTTTATTTTCAGCTGCTGGTACTGATTGTAAAGACGCGCGTAAGTATCTTGTTCTTGTAGCCATCTTTCCTGTGCACCCAAAGCGATCTCTAAACTCCAGCTCAACAAGACAACCCGCACACACCTCAAATCCACTACCCATTATGCTTTTATTGTATAATAGCACACAGACCCCATGATTTAAATGTGGATTATTTTCGCGTTAAGGGACCTTGTGATTGCACCCGTAGGTTATGTGAAATCTGACACGCTTTTTTTATGCGGCAATTGGGATTTTAAAACCCCCGCAGATGCACTAAAGCAATTAGAGCATGTGATCAAAAATGCTCCTCCCATCAAGGCCATTGACTTTAAAGAAGTGGAAAGTTTAGATTTTGTCTTTTTGATGTTACTCTACGATCTTCTAGGACGTAGAAAACCCGTCTTTGTAAATGCCAATATCTACAATGGGCGTGTGTTGGAAGTGGTGGAGAGCTGGGTTAGAGAAGATCCAAGCATTTTGCGCAGAGAACAGGCATTGCGCCCCAAACGCAATCCTTTAAACAAATTGGGCAAGAGTGTAGTGGCGTTTGTCAATACCATGCTCAATACCTTTAATTTTTGCGGAATGGTGCTCTATTTTCTAGGGCATGCAATCATCAAACCTAAAACCTTGTGTTTCACGCCCTTGATACACCACATCTATGAGAGTGGGTTTAAGGTCCTCCCTGTGAGTATTCTCACCGTTTTTGTTGTAGGTTTTGCAATCGCGCTGCAAGGGGCAATTCAACTCCAGGAGCTAGGCTTCCCCTTGATGAGTATTGAAATGACAGCCAAGCTGGCCTTAAGAGAGATGGGGCCCTTTATTTTAACCCTTGTGGTCGCAGGGCGCAGTGCCTCTAGTTTCACTGCCCAAATTGGGGTAATGAAGATCACAGAAGAACTCGATGCCATGCACACCATGGGGCTTAACCCCTTTGCGTGGTTGGTGTTGCCCCGTGTTTTAGCCCTAGTGATTGTGATGCCCTTGATGGTCTTCATTGCCGATGCGTTTGCACTACTGGGAGCCATGGTGGCCATTAAATACCAGTTGGGAGTTACTTTTAGCCACTATGTAGCACGCCTGCATGAAAATGTAGGGTTGACACATTTCTTTGTGGGACTTATCAAGGCGCCTTTTTGGGGCTTTGCCATCGCTTTAGTGGGGTGTATGCGTGGCTTTGAAGTGAAGGGTGATACGGAATCTATAGGCACCTTCACCACCATCAGTGTTGTGAATGCACTCTTTTGGATTATTTTCTTAAACGCCCTCTTTTCTGTTATCTTTAGCAGACTTGATATGTAGGCCTGCCATGATCCACCATATCCCCCGTTTAATCGAAGTCAAAGACCTCTACACTGCCTATGGCAACCATACTATCCACAGAGGGGTGAGTTTCTCAGTCTATAAGGGGGAAGTCTTAGCGATTCTGGGAGGGAGTGGGAGCGGGAAGAGTACGCTATTGAGAAGCATGATCTTGCTCAACAAGCCCACCAAAGGCATAATTCGTATTTTTGACATGGATATTTGGAAGCTTAAGGATTCAGAGCGTCACAAACTCTTTCATCGCATCGGAATGCTCTTTCAATTTGGAGCACTCTACAGCTCCTTGAGTGTGCTAGAGAATGTGGGCATTATGCTTGAGGAACACAGCGCTTATCCCAAGAGCAATATTATCGAAATTTCTAAGATGTGGCTGGATCGTGTGGGGTTGAGCAAGAAAGTTTATCATCTCTACCCCTATGAGTTGAGCGGGGGGATGAAAAAGCGCGTGGGGTTAGCGCGCGCCATGGCGACCAACCCAGATATTTTATTCTTAGACGAACCCACGAGTGGACTCGATCCCTACTCCGCCGATAAATTTGATGCTCTCATTCTTTCACTCAAGGAAGCCTTGAAACTTACCGTGGTCATGATCACACACGATTTAGATTCAATCAAAAACGCCGTAGACCGTTTTATTATGCTCAAAGATGGTTTGATCAGCTTTGATGGGAATTTGGAGGAGTTTGTGCAAAGAACTAAGGAGATCCCTCTTGAAGAGGGGAATTTATTCAATTCGACACGAGGAGAAAAATTTTGGAAAGACATGTAAATTACACATTAATTGGGGGAATTTTTTTAGCATGCATGGTTTGTATGGTTATCTTTATTCTATGGTTAGGGCATGTCAACTTTAAAGAAGAAGATTATTTGCGTTATGTGGTCTACACAGACAAGGATTTAGGCGGCATTGGAGCTAACACGCCCATCAACTACAAAGGAATTCAAATAGGCACGATTAGAAGTGTAGGATTTGACCCCCAACACTTGGGAATTGTCAAGATTGCCATTGACATTAAAAGCAAGGTGCCCGTGAGCAAAGATGCCACTCTCAAGGTGGAATCTCAGAGCTTAGTCGGGCTGAAATACCTGAGCTTAATTCAGGGTAAATCTAAGGAGTTTTACAGCAAAAACGACTCTGAGCGCATTTTACACTACGAACAGAGTTTTTTAGAAAGGCTTAGCGATAGTGCAGGGCATATCTCTAATGAGGTGTTAGGGATTATTAAAAGTATCGATCGCATTCTAAGCCCTGAAAATATCAATAATTTTGGCAAGATCATTGCTTCTGTGCAACAAATGGCACAAGGTTTAGACACAACCAAGGCAGATTTAGATCGATTACTGGTCAAGGCCCGCCAAACTTTAGATAGGACAGATACGCTTTTCAGTAAGGGCGATACTCTCTTGGCTAAAGGTAATCAGTTGATCCAGCATAGCGATCAATTGATTTTGGATGTGGATTACAAAGTCCAAAAGGGGCAGTTTGATTTGAAAACTATCTTGACACCTTTATTGATGCAGGCAGAGTTGAGCTTGCGTAACATTGATCAATTTGTGCAAAAGGGCTCCTTATTCATGGATAAATTCGATGCCAACCCTTATAAAACTCTCTTTGGGGAGCACAAATGAAAACCAAATGGAGTTGGATTCTAGTGCCTTTCTTGGGTGGTTGTTTGAATCTCAATCTTAAACAGACCCTGCCTGAAATCAGCTACTACGATCTCAACACGCAAGAAATTCCCTCTGTATGTGCAAACCCTAAAAGTCTAGCATTAATAGGGGTTTTGGGTGCAGACCTTGTGAATACTAAGGATATTTTGCTCAAGCGCGCCAATGGACAAATTGAACGCAGTGTGAAAGAAAAATTTGCAGACCTACCTGCCAATATGCTTAAAAACATGCTAACCTTAGAAGCGATGCGTCAATGTGTGATCCTGAGTGTACCCCCTAACAGCGCTCATGTGAGTTTGAAGCTCAATGTCCTTTTTCTAGGAATTGTTGAGCACGAGGGGGCTTACAGCGCACAGATTGTACTCTCTGCAGACATGAATAACCAAAGCTTTATGGCCCTTGAAAGCCAAAAGGTGAGCCTCACATCTAAGGACAAGGAATTGGACATTCCCCCTGAAGCACTCCAGGCATTGCAACAGATCAGTGCACAAGCCATTGCTAAAATCATCACGCAAGTTAAAGCTAACCTATAAGGATCGTGGATGCAAGAAGACGAACGAATAGTCACTCATACGCAGGACCTCTTCGAAGAGGCTCTACAGGAGGATTTAGAGTCAAAGGACGAAGAAGATCAGTCCGGTCTCTATAATGAATTCCTTGTCATGGCTCATCAAGCTTATCAGGCGCGCCACTACGAAGAAGCCTTAGCCGGCTACCAACATGCCGCCGAGTTGGGTAGCTCCAGAGCACTGATTTATTTAGGTGTGATGCATGCCAATGGACGGGGGGTGCCCCAAGATAATGCGAAGGCCCTAGATTATTTTCATCAAGCCGCAAATTTAGGAGATAGTCAGGGGTTTGTAAACTTAGGCGTGATGTATAACCTAGGCAAAGGAGTTAGAAAAGACTATCAGAAAGCTTTAGATTACTTCAAGCACGGGGCAAGCTTGGAAGATGTCAATGCGCTCAATTATATGGGCTTGATGTATCGCACTGGGAATGGAGTGGGGGTAGATTATGCCAAAGCAATCGAGTTTTATCAACACGCTATGGAACGCGGGAGTACCAAAGCTTTAGTGAGTTTGGGGAGCATGTACTACGCTGGACAAGGTGTCTTCAAAGACTATGCTAAGGCTCTTGAGTATTTCCGCAAGGCTGCAGATTTAGGGAATGCACGGGCTTGTTACAATTTGGCAATCATGTATGAAAATGGAGAGGGGGTGGAAAAGGACATCGAGAAATCCCTCAAGCTTTTTAAAGAATCCGCACAGGCCGGTTTTACCAAGGCCACCTACACCTTAGCCAGCATGTATGAGAGAGGAGAGGGAGTAGAAAAGGACATCGATAAGGCCATCGCGCTTTATCAGGAGGCAGGCGAAATGGGAGATGTCGATGCGCTCTCCAGTTTGGCCACCCTCTATCGCACCGGCAAGGGTGTAGAGCAGGACAAATACACGGCAATTGCCTACTATAAAGAAGCGGCTGATTTAGGCGACACCCACGCCTTTGCCAATCTAAATGCCATGAATACCCAGGTGAGTGAGCAAAAAGCACAAACCCTATACAATTTGGGTGTGGTCTATGTTAATGGGCAGGGGATGCCCAAAGACGAACAAAAGGCACTCGACTATTTCCAGCAAGCTGCTAAACTCGGACATGCTAAGGCAAATTACAATTTGGGAGTGATTTATAACAGGGGTGTGGGGGTGGATAGGGATGCTGCACTGGCCTTTTCTTATTTTCAAGAGGCCGCTAAATTGGGTGATAGCAAGGCCTACTATAGCTTGGGAATCATGTGCGAATATGGCAAGGGAACTGAGCGAGATATTCTTCAAGCTATCTTTTATTATCAGGAAGCAGCTAAAATGGACAATGCGAGCGCATTGCATCATCTAGGATCACTCTACCATGTAGGCAAGGAAGTAGAGAAAGATGTTCCCAAGGCATTTGCTTACTTTCACCGCGCCGCTCAGTTGGGAAGCATTAAGGATTGTTACAATGTAGGGGTCATGTATAGCAAGGGCGAGGGGGTAGAGCGCAATATCCAACAGGCCATCATTTTTTTTCAAAAAGCAGCTGAAGAGGGCAATTCCAATGCTTTGTATAATATGGGGGTGATCTATTACCAAGGGGAGGGCGTGGCACAAGATATCCCCAAAGCCCTAGAATGTTTTAAGCGTGCAGCCAGTCTAGGGAATAAAAGAGCCAAAGGGGCTCTAGTATCTCTAAAGGAACTCAGCTAGGAGTTTCTGTGCTTGTTCAATGACCTCTTCAGGGGTGATATCTTCCATACAGGCGTGGGGTTTTATGGGACCTCCACTTTTAAGCGGACAGACACGCTTTTTACAGGGAGCACAGGGCAGGTTTTTGGAGATTAAGCGTGCGTGTGGATGTTGCCATGGATGCGTTTCTTGCATGTCAGTGGGGCCAAAGAGGGCAATTAGGGGGACTTGCAGGGCTGTAGCGATGTGCATGGGCCCGCTGTCATTGGTGATCAAGAGTTCAAGGGTAGCTAGAGTGTCAATGAGTTGTTGCAGGGTGGTTTGGTTGCATAGGTTATGTAAATGCTGATTTGGAGGGATTGAGCGCACAATCTCCTCCACCACTTCTAAATCCTTTTGTGTGCCAAAGAGATAGACCTCGTAGCCTTTCTCAAGAAAATATGCCCCCACCAGGGCAAAGTACTCAGGCTTCCAACGCTTCGCACGCCCATAAGCGGCTCCAGGATTCAAACCGATACGCTTACAAGACTTTTTAGATGTGGAGGCATGGAGTTTAAGGGGAGGTGGAGTTGTGTCAAGATGGGGTAAGCAGACAGAGAGTAAGTGATAGTAGCGCTGCACTTGATGGGCGTGCAAGAGGGTTGGGAGGGCATGGGTGAGCAGAAATGTACGCCCAAATTGGGCATACCCAATGCGCAGAGGGCTCCTGGTCCAGTAGAGCAACAACGCGCTATAAAAGTGATTGGTGAGCGTGATGGCTAGATCACAAGGGCCAATGCGCCTGGCAAGCTGGTAGGTAGCCCAGGCACGGCTTTTGGCATGCTTGGTCGTGTCAGGAATGCTCAGCGTGTTTTCATCTTGCTCAAAAAGCGCACAAGCAACTGCAGAACCTACCATAATAAATGAAGCATCCCTATAATGAGACCTTAAGGTCTCAACTAAAGGCGTCGCCATCACGCAATCCCCTAACCAATTAGGTAAACGCAGCAGAATCCTCACCCTAAGCCTCTCTTATTTCAATGATAATCCAATGCGCGTAAAAATCACGGGCAGCCCTTTATAACTATCTTTTGCAATAACACCGCCATGTTCAGGGCTCTTGTACCACAGCTTCTATTATTTTGACAATATTTTCATATGTATATTCCTTGATCTTACCGTGCAATTTCTGAGAGATTTGATTATAGTAATGAGGATTGCCCAAGAGTGCATCGATTTTATGCGCCATTTCCAAGGGCGTGTTAACCACTAATTCTGCGCATAAATCCCTAATGACACCCACATCAGTGCAAACAAAGGGGGTGCCAAACTGCATGCTTTCCAGAATAACTAAACCAAAGGACTCATAGGGAGCTCGACTCCCATGTACAAACAGAGTGGCTTTTTTAAAACAATCCAACACCTGATTTCTTTCCAAGTTATAAAAAAAACGCACATCTTTGAATTCATGTTCTTGGTCTAATTGGGTTTTGAGACTTTGAAGGCTCTCTAAAGTGCGATCGGCGTTCAAAGAACCTATAAACACTAAAGGAATGTTTGCTTGACTAAGATAGTAGGCCTTGAGCACAAAATCTTGCCCTTTTTCCTTGTAGTAGTTAGAAACATTGAGCAGATAGGGCTCACTGACAAGACATTCTAATGATTTGTTGTGTTGCTGTGTTGTTGTGTTGTGCAAACAGCTTTTCAGCAATGTCTTGGGTGGGTGAATATCCTTTTCAAACACCCCATTGGGCAAAATATTCACGCTGGTACAATAAGGTTTGAGGTAATCATACCCATGGCTGTGCCGGCTCAAGAGGAAGACGCAATCGTAATACTTAAGAAACTTTTGAAGTCGATAACGAAGCCACCATGGATAAGTACCCTGGGGCATTAGGCGCAAGTGCACCAACATAAACTTCAGCGCATCTTTGAAAAAACGCTTCCATCCAAAGCAAATGCTCATGAAAGGCTGTTCTCCATGTGATCTCAGGATTTTTTTCTTAGCCATGAGTTTGGGGAGTTTGTCGTAAATAAAATCTGTGTTCCAGGTGAGTAAAGAGACATTGACGAGCAGATCGCATGGAAAGGAAACAACAAAGTTTTGATAATCTTCTAGCTCGCCATCCCATCCATTCCCTTGAAAGTTGATCGCAAATTCAATCACAAAGAGATTGGGGGCTATTTCTATAGCAATTTTATTCAAATCACCACTGGACACGGAGTGAGTGGGGCCCCCTCTGGCCAATTGTTGTTGATTAAACAAGCTGCTTGTGATGACATAAACCTGGTGGCCAGCTCTTGAGAGAGCTAGCGTCAGACCATAATCCGCGGTGGCTACGCCAGTTTGCAAAGGATAATACTGCTCCGTGCAATAAAGAATAACCACACTCATACCTCGTATTTTTTGAAAGAGTATGCCTAAAAAACCATTAATCCTTTTAACAACAAACCAGCTAGTAACCAATATGGCAAACACAAGAAACCAGCCCCTCCCTCCAATCCCCCAAACCAAACTAGGGGTTATAGGAACGATATACTTCTTGCGGTTATATCTTCATCTCACGCCTCATATTTCTCAGTGCTGGTCATGTTGTAGTAAAACATGACCAGCACATGATATGCTATACTCTACAAACTTTCTAAGAACGAGGTACATTTGACTATTCTCTACTGTACGGAGCAGTATTACCCTCTACAAACAGGCACGGCCACTGCAGATTATGGCCTAACTCTAGCTCTCTCAAGAGCTGGTTATCGAGTTTATGTCATCACGAGCAACATGTTTAATCACCAAAAATTAATAAGAGAGGGATCTGTTCACTCTGTGTCTAGTGGTGGTTTGAGCAGAATAGCTATAGAAATTGCCCCCAATCTCTTCGTGATTGAATTTCAAATCACCTCTGGGAGGGGCGGTTGGTATGGAGAAACACAATACTATCAGGATTTTGTACAAACATTTGAGTGTGATCTGCTTGTTAATGTTTCATTACTCACATGGAATACAGATTTTATTTGCGACAAACTCCCTAGACTCAAGGCTAAGAAAAAAATCTTAAGAACACATGGCGAGTACGCTTTTATGAGCATTTGTTTTGGGTGGAAGCGCTTTGTCAAAGATGTTCTAAAATTTGTTTTAGTGCATCTGCGCTTAATGCCTCAAGGCACTTACCCGTGGTGGCTTCGTCGTAAACTCCAAAAATCTCTTAGATATTACAACCGTGTTTTTCTTCTGCACCAAGGTAGCCATGCATACAACTATCTTAAACCTTATTGTACAAGCATGGGAATTTTACCTAATGGGATTTTTGCAAAAGACATATGCGCCCCCAAACACCTTGTAGAGAGTTTGCTCCGTTCTAGCACCTCTCCATCACACTCCAAAAAGTCCCTCAAAGATTTCATGAATACACCGTATCTACTCAATGTGTCAAATTTTTACAAAGAAAAAGGTCAAGAATTTGTTCTAAGGGCCTACTATTTGGGTCAAGCCAATATTCCCTTAATTTTTATTGGTTCCTTAAACGCCGATAACACTCTAGAGAGCCTTGAAAGCCTCAAAATCAAACTGGATCACGAACACGGAGTCAGAGAAGTGGTGTTCCTCTATGGTATTGAGAGAGAGCAGGTCTTAGCATTTTACCAAAACGCAACACTATTTTTGCACGGCAGTCAAGCTCTCTATGAAGCCTTCCCTATGG
>NZ_FZMA01000004.1:0-66986 GCF_900197775.1 Helicobacter salomonis | reverse complement strand
TCTTTGGTGGGTGGTTCACACTCCTCTGTCAAGTGCTTTTGCAACGCCAAACAGATTGCATTACTAGACTTAAAAGTTTGGAGTTTAGTCTGCGGATTTAGATATACACAAGGAGTATTCTCCACATTTAAAAGGCGTTGAGTTACCAAATAGTTTTTTAGATTGCGATAGAGATTGGCTGGAGGCTTTTTAAAGGCATTGAGGCAGGTTTGGTAGGACAAAGGGTCTAGGAGTGTGCCTAGCAAGCACACACTAGGTCTTTGCACAATGGCAGATAATTTTAAGGGTTTTTGGGGCGATCTAGGTTGATCCACATCAAAGACCTGATCGATATAAAAGCCCCAATCTTGAATATCGCTCCAAGATCGGGATAACTGGTAAGCTAGGACCTGCTTTAAAGAAGTGTCTAGTTTGGGATCGTGGGGGGCGTATGTTTGCAATTTATTAGGATGATCCCACAACTCTGCGCTAAGCCCATAAACCACAAATTGAGATTGGGGCACTTTTATGGTTTGCTTGCCTAAGTTCTTGAGTATATTGACTTTGAAGGCAAGCCCCATAACGAAATTATCTTGGGGTTTGGGCTTTTGGAGGGGTAAGTGTTGCCTAATCTCTAAAAAATACACGCCCTGTTCTTGCAATGCCACTAGAGGCTGATAGATTTCTAGCAGAGACAAAAACAATTCCAAATTGGCTTGGGGAGTGCTGAGGGCTTGGTATTGACCCGCCTTGTTTCTGGCTTTTGGCATAGAGCCATTGAGTAACTCTAAAAGCTGGGCTTGGCTTAAAATTTTAAGGGTTTTATTAGGTTTTAGAATCTTTAAGAGTGGCATTTCTTGGATGAAATTTTGGGCTAGAGCGCGGATTTCTTGGGCTTTTTGCTCTAAAGAGCTTTTTAAAGGCTCTTGCTCTAATCTCCGTGATCCGTGCCTAGAGCGCACATCACTAGAAATAGCGTAGCTCTCCAACACCTTAGCCTGCAAAACCTCCATTTGTGAAAGCCATTTGGCAGGCGATGCGTGGATGAAGCCCACAAGCAATAAGGCCGCTAGCTTTAAGCGCATTTTAAACTCCTTTGTAAATGTTTTTGTAGTGTCACCCATCATCGTTATTCCAAAACGCACACATTTTCTCTTGTTCTGAGATGTATTTTTATCTTGGCCAATTGGGGCGTTCAATCCTTTCTAGTTCATCATCTATCCTTCTTAGTCTCTTAGCTGTAGCACAGCTTGTCTTTACTCCCATGTCGCAAGCTCTTTGAAAGTGCATCAGAGCTCTAACATAGTTTTGAAAGTTCTGTATAGATTTTTCATAATCTTGAGGAACACCCTTTCCGTATTGATACATGTGTCCCAAGCCATAATAAGCAGCGCTATCTCCCATCTCCAGTGCTTTTTGGAAGTATTGGAAGGCTTTGGCATAGTCTTTGTTCTTGTAAGCCTCTTTGGCCATAGAATAGTAGGAAGAGGAATATGGATCTGTTGTCTCCCCTCCAAAAAAGTGTAAAACACACCACACCAAAACCCCACACAAGAATAATCCCCCTAACACCAAACCAAATCGTCGATCACTTTGATCCAAGAAATCTCCTTATTAGCTCTAACAAGACGGGCTTAAAATCCCCAGCCCCATGTAAAACTCACCTGCCACCACCAAACCATTAAAAAACCCACTCAGTGCGCAACTAAAGGACCAACTCGTGTATTCGTAAATCTGCACAATAGGCAGAAAGGACAAAAGGCCTAAAATTACTTCACTAAACACTGCTAAATGCGAATGGCAATCCTTAGCCAGCCACGCGCCCACCACACCGCACATAAATAAAGTGATAAAGGGCATGGGTACTAAGACCAGCCCTAAGAAAAATGTTTTAACATCCATGCACACTACCCTGCACACCAAAGCTTTTTAACTTCATCTGCAATTTTTCCCTAAAAAATGTCTGCATCGCTAACATCACTATCTACAACACTAAGATTTATGAATTAAAACGGGCATGAGCACAGAAAGCAGGCATGGAGCAAAATAGAGAACGCAAACTTAAGTCCCAATATATGGCCCTAAATACTTTAAAGGTTTGAAAACAATTAATATATACAAAAAAAACCATGTAGCAACCAGAGCGCCCAAGAACCTCAAATACCAATGGGCGTTTCTAATGAGATATGTGCAGAGCACGGGAAAAAGCAGGAGGACATACATTAGCAGTATCCCCGATACTGAACCCAATTTAAGCCACCCGGATGAGGAAAAAACAATGCTGATTAAAAGCGGAATGGGGAAAAGCCACCATTTTTTATCCCCAAAATATGCCCAAAAAATGAGAGCCCCTACACTCGATGTGATGTATCCCATATACTTCATGGGAGGCTTATCTGTATAGTAACACAGCACAAATCCTAGAGCGATGATTCCTAGAGAAATGCGTTTTTTAGGGCATAGCACCAGAATAAGAGCGCCTAGGTAGGCATACAAGCCAAATAGCATGTCTGCTATTCCAGCTCCTATCCCATGAGGGTGGTTAGGGGTCATCATGTCGCTGACAATAGAAAAGAACACAAATGTATTGGCAACATGCAGAGCTTGTTTAATAATAAATAATTTGTCCATGAGAATCCTTGGCGACTTTTCTGCCCACTCTACAGCTCTTAAGATCAGAGAACCTATAAAAACAATCGTCTTTTCATAGATGTTCTCTGAAATCTGATTTTTGCAACGCCAAACACAGTGCATTACTAGACTTAAAAATTTGTAGCTTATCCTTAGGGTCTAAATACATACAAGGACTATCATCAATGGAGACAAGGCGCACAAGGTGTAATTGCTCTTGAATGTCTTTAGCGTTATAGGTTTGGGCTTGGAAGAGTTGTAGGCAGGTTTGCTGTGATTTGGGGCTTAAATACTTGGGGCTTAGACACATGGTGGGGTGGTCTTTGAGCGTGTCTTTTAAAGTCTTGGGGTCGTCATTTTTTAAGAGATCGTAAAAAGGGGCGTTGCGCTCTAGTGGGATTATCCGTGTTGCGTAGAGATCAAAGAGATGTTCGGGGTCTATGCGCTGGGCGTTTTGCTCTAAAAACTCGCTTAGCCCTTGATCATTGAGCACCAAATCATCGCGATCTGCATCCAAGCTACCGCCTAATCTTGTGTCCAAAACTGAGAGTGCCCAAAAACCCCACTCTTGCCTAGAAATCCCCATCAGTGTCTCTGCACGATCCATATCTTGGACTAAGCGTTTTCTAAAAGGCTTGTGGGGGACAATGTGTTTTAGCAGTTTTTCATCAACTCTTGCCATATTGAAGTCTCCGATCTTTTGGATGCTCCCATAGAGTTGTTTTTGAGAAATTCCCTTGTGGAGTTGTTGGAGATAGGCGATCACATCTAGCCCAGCTTTGTGGGCGTTAATGAGAGGCGCATAAAGAAAGGCAATCACATCTAAAAAGATGTGGGCTGTAGCTTTTGGTTGGCAACTATAGCAATTAATGAGAGAATCGAGCACATCTAGGGCATGGAGCATTTCCATATCCCTAACATGGGCTAAGAAAAGCTCTTCTCTTTGGTTTTTGGGTTTAAACTCTTGAAGTAAGGGTATTTGTGCTACTACAGCTTTGGCTAGGGGGATGGAGGCATCTGTGTATTGCGCTGTAATGTATGCTAAATCTCTTAGACTATAGGCTCTAGGATTATCAGGCTCTTTTGTCTGCGCATACTCTTTTTGTATGCGATCTACAGAGCGATCAAAGTAAGTTTTAAGCGCTTTAAACGCCTTGAAAAATGGGGCGTTTTGGGATTCTTTGGGGTTGTCTATTTGAATCATGATGGTCAATACATCTTCTTTAGCCTGTAGATTTAAAGCTAAGAGAGCTAAGAGAAGCAAGCGGATCATTTTTATTCTTTTGTTAAGTTGTTTTGCAATGCTAAACAGATCGCATTGTCGGACTTGAACGCTTGGATTTTACCCTGAGGGTTTAGATACATGCAGGGGGTGTCATCGATATTAACAAGACGGGCGGTTTTGAGGTAGGTTTGCCAGCTCTCTAAAGTGCTCTTAGAAGGGTTTTTTAAATTCTTTAAACAGAGGTCCTCGGACTTGTCGGTGAGGTATTGGGGGTATAAACAGAGTTGGGGGTGTTTTGAAATGATCTGTTGGGGGCTTAAATCAGATGAAGTTCTGAAGTTAGGATACTTTTCATTAAAGAGTGCAGAGATATAGAATTGGATATGGTGTAACCACCACAGACCTGTGAAGATGCCTGCATTTTTGAGGGCTTTTAAGTGGGGATCGTTTAGCAGAGTTTCTAGGAGGGGTGGGGTTTGGTAAAGCTGGATGAGTAGCCATGCATAGCGTATATTGCCCCACAAATCATCTATGTCGGGGGCGTCCATCGTATCGATCTCTGTGGGCTCATCAGCAAAGCGCGTGTTCCAAAGGTTTGTAAAAGGATCTGCGCTGTTGGTTAAATCACTCAAGTAGCTACAAAGGGTGTGCGCGCAAGGGTGGAGTGTGGGGAAGGCTTTTGTGTAACTTAAGGGATCTAAGCCTAGTTTGTGGGCGCGCTCAAAAGAGGTATAGAGAAGTTTAAGGGCGCTAGGAAAATCACCACAATCGCGCGTTGTGAAGTCGCTATATTGAGGAAACATGCTATAAGCGGTTGTATAAAGCACGAGCACACTAAAGTTTTTAAAAGAGGTTAAAAAAGGCGAGAGGGGGGCTTTTTTAAAGATATCCAATGAATCAATAAGAGGGCGGGCGATTGCTAAAAACTTTGAAAATTGTTCCCGATCAAAGATTTTTAGGCGTTCTTGGATTTGCTCAGGGCTTAGGTGTGTGTCAAAAAGAATGTGAGCGCGCGCTATCTGTTCCTGTTCAATGTGTTCTTTAAGCGCGCCGTTGAATATTTTATTGACACTTGCACTATCACAAGAATAGCCGGGGAATGCGTCTAAACTACAAACCCACGCGCTTAAAAAGCAAACTATACAAAACAAGTGTCTTTTCATGGATGTTCTCCAGAATATGATTTTTGCAACGCCAAACAGATCGCATTGTCAGACTTAAACACTTGTAGCTTATCCTTAGGGTCTAAATACACACAAGGGCTATCATCAATAGAAATCAAACGCACGAGGTGTAATTGCTCTTGAATGTCCTTAGCGTTGTAGGTTTGCTCTTGAAAGAGTTGTAAGCAGGTTTGCTGTGATTTGGGGCTTAAATATTTGGGGCTTAAGCACATGGTGGGGTGGTCTTTTAGAATAGTTATGGGGTTGTCTTTGAGGTGGGCGTAAAAGGGGGCGTTGTAGCTTAGGGCTAGGAGACGGGCCAGATAGAGGGTAGAGAGGTGGTTGGGGTCTATGCGTTTTTGGTGTTTGCCCAACATATCTGCATAGGAATCATCATCTGCATAATAAGAGGGCGGCATCTCTTCTTGTTTGCCATCGTTGGCAACAAAATATTTATCTTCATCATCGCCAAAGATGTTGAGGATCGTTAAGCGTTCCCATAAATTGCGGGATCCGATCTCTTGTTGGAAAAACCCATAAGAAGCCGCCATGTTTTCGATGTCTGTATGCAGTTGTTCTAAGACTTTATCGTTAGAAATGTCTTCATCATAGGCTGTTGCAATGATGTCATAAACACAGCCCGCACAGGTTTTTTTATCATTGCAATAATTGTTAGGGGCAAAGGGGGCGGGGTGGCACTTCTTTTCATCGACCAATATATGCTGGAGCTCTTTAATGTAGGCGATGACATCTAATCCTAGCTTGTGGGCGTTGAAAAGCGGGGCATAGAGGAAGTTAGCGGTGTCTAAGAATGCTTGGGCTAGCGCGGCACTTTTAGGCTGATTGGCACTAGGTTGATACAGACCGATACTATCTAGCGCGCGCAACATCTCCCGTTGTTTTAAATGCGCCAAAAACTGCGTTTCTGCTTTATTCTTGGGCTTAAACTCTTGGATTAAGGGCATTTTCTGGATCGCTGTTTGGGCTAAAGGGATGACACCCTTGATGTAGTCTGAAATGCCCCACGCAATGCTCATGTAATCCCATCTCTCATCTGCATCAGGGTTGCCCACAGCGTCTTGATTGCCTTTATCCATGTAGTCATGGAGGGCTTTAAATGCCTTGAAAAAGGGGGCGTTTTTGGATTCTTGGGGTTTTTCCATGGGAATCGCGATGGTCAAGACCTTATCTTTTGCCTGTAGGTTTAAGAGCAAGAGAGCTAAGAGCAAAAGACGGATCATTTGTATTCCTTTTTGAGGTTAGTTTGCAAGGCTAGACATAGGGCATTGCTGGATTTAAAAAGCTGGAGTTTGTCGCTGGCGTTGAGATACACACATGGGGCGTTGTCAATAGACACTAAACGCAAGGATTTTAGGTATTTTTGCAAGGGTTTGGGGTCGTAGGTATGTTCTTTAAAAGCTTGCAAGCAGGTGGCGTTAGCGACCTTGTTTAAATACTGGGGTTGCAGGCAGGCGGTGGGGTGTGTGTGCAGGCGATCGGCAGAGACTTTTTCGGGGTGTAATAGCGTGTCTGTGTAAATGTCTTGGTTGGTAAAAAACGCCTCAATGCGGTTTTTATAATGCAAATCCCATAGCGGGGCCTCTTTAGGAGTCCACCATTTGGCTAAATCCCCATAAAATAAATACCCCCGCTTTTCATCCCATGCCAGCGTCCATAGGGGTAGAGTCCATTGGATCGCGATAAAATCTTCGCTGGAGAAATTAGGCTCATAGCGCATCACAAAGTAACTCCCCGCCTTGGCGCTTCTAAAATCTTCAAGCCATGGGCTCTTGGGGGTATTCTTAGGGCGTGTGCAAGAATCGTTTTTTTTGCATGGGTAGGTGTTGTGTGGGGCGGATTGTTGGAGATTTTTAAAATACTCATTTAGGTCTAAGCCAAGTTGGACGGCTTTAATTAAGGGGGTGTAGAAAAAGTTAATTCTGTGGAGGTAATTATACGCCAACATAGGGGCAGAAACGAGGTCGGGATAGTAGAGCCTTGAGTTAAAGCTCATAGAGCCCAACGACCCCCTTAACATGGTGAAAAGGTGCAGGCGTTCGTAATCTAGCACATGGTGCCACTCGCCTTTTAGGGTCGCTAGGGGTGTGGCTTGCAAAATGGCTTGCAGGCTGGCGTTAAAGGGTTTGAGGCCGTGGGGGGCTTCATTGATCATGCGTAGCAAGGCATCTTGGGCGTTTTGGAAGACTTGAATCATGCGAGTTGGCACAACCATCCCCATTTGAGGCGGGTTTGCCTGTAGGCTCTGACAAAGGGGGTCTTTGGAGGGGAAGGTTTGAATCGTGTTTTGGGGGGTGAGATAGAGGCAGGGCTCATCGCCAAAGGTGATGAGGCGGACACGCCGGAAGTAATTGTAAAAATCTATACCGGGATTTTGTAACAAGGCTTGGCATGCTAGGGTGTCTGTTGTAGAGTCCTTAAGACATGCATAGAAACCCACGCGATCCAAAGGGGCGGGGGGTTGAGAGGGGCTAAGCTGACGCACACCTTTTAACCATATGCCAAAGCGGTAAGCATAATAATCTTTCAAAAGCTGCATGTCATACAGGCTCACGCCTAAAATGGTTTGGAGCTGTTTGTAGTAGGCGCGTTCTTCTTCATAGGCAATGCCATAATCGGAGTCAAATAAGAAATTATCCAAACCCGCCTTAATGGTGTTAATGCGGGCGATCGTAGGCGAGGAGTCCTTGGCTAACATGTTTTCTAGCTCTTTG
Source organism: Helicobacter salomonis (assembly GCF_900197775.1). Lineage (NCBI taxonomy): Bacteria > Pseudomonadati > Campylobacterota > Epsilonproteobacteria > Campylobacterales > Helicobacteraceae > Helicobacter > Helicobacter salomonis. Next base: position 59,256 of record NZ_FZMA01000004.1, on the reverse strand, counting down.
TATTTGGCATTCGAGTCCTTGGAGGTAAAGTTGAGATTATCAACGAGGGTGCCTTGGTAATAGGAAAAGGGCGACCAAGTCAATTGCTTTAAGAAAGTTTCTAGGGACAAGCCCTGTTTAGAGAGATTGAGTAGCAGGGTGTAGTAAAACTTGAAATTGTGTTGCAGGGTGTTGAAGAGTTTTTGGGCTTCAAGGGGCTTTATGGGTGGGGTGCCTTCGTAGAGGGCTTGATCGCAGCCCACTTCAGGAATCTTAGCCCGCACCAAGCCAAAGGCGTGCAAAGCCTCAAAGCCTCTAATTTGCGGGTAAAGCGGGAGATGTTTTAGGCGTTGCATAAAGGGCACATGGTCTACCATTTGGATAGCTAGATTCATCCATGTTTTGTAACGCCGTGCCACGACCTGTGGGGTCATCGCCGATTGGTCCATTTGGCTAGGCACGCATTCTGCCTTAAGAGCCACTTTTAAGGCGCTATTGTGGGCATTTACGAGCGAATCATAGAGGCTCTTTGCCGCCTTAAAAAATTGGGCGTTTTGGGATTCTTTGGGTTTTTCCATAGGAATTGTGATGGTTAATACATTTTCTTTACCCTGTAGATTTAAGAGCAAGAGAGCTAAGAGAAGCAAGCGGATCATTTAAAGTCCTTTTTCTAAATGCTTTTGCAATGCTAAGCACAGCACATCACTAGATTTAAAAGTTTGGAGCTTGTCCTTAGAATTAAGATACACACAGGGGGCGTTGTCAATGGAGAGCAGGCGCAGGGATTTTAGGTATTTTTGTAAGGGTTTGGGGTCATAGGTGTGTTGCTCAAAGATTTGTAGGCACACTGCCTTAGCCTCTTGGTTTAAATACTGGGGTTGCAAGCAGGGTGTGGGGGTTTTAGGGAGAATCATTTGCATCGCGGTTTTCATGCCATTTATTGCCGTTTTAACCGCATAGACATCGAGGCCACGTACTACAAAAAATAAAGGAACACCAGAAGGGTTTTTTATTTCGTGCACATTGCTAACAACATGCCAATAATTTTCCATGTTGGAATCGTACTGATCTTCATAATCCCCCAAGAAAGCAAGAACGCGCGCATCGTAATAATTTGCCCATAATTGTAAATCTTGTTGCACATTAGCACCCATAGAACGGATGATCTGGGTTTGTAAAAAGTTTTCGGGGTCAGAATCTACATCAAAACTAAAGCCGTTATATCGGCTATTAATGAGAGCGTTGCACGCACCGATGGATTTAAAATCTTTAAAAAAATGGCGCATAGTCGGAGTCTTCGCGCCTTTAGTCATGTTTAAAATATCTTCTTGAGTTCCCAGATCGCCCAAGTAGCTATATAAACATGGTGAGTCAAGCTTGGCTTGCAATGTCTGTAAATAATCTGTGATGTCTAAACCCTGATGATACGCTTCAATCAAAGGGGTGTAGATCAGCTCGATGCCCTTTAAAAATTTTAAAGTTTTCTTTTTAGTATCAAAGGGATAAACACGCTCGGGAGAATCATCTCTACATTCCATATCAGGGATAAAGTCGTGCAAAAGGGTAGCGAGGTTAAACATTTCAAAAGTCTTAAGTGCCTTGATGGCTTGGGCTTGTTTGGGGTCTTTGGGTGTGAGGGCTTGTAAAAGCGGGATGTGATTGACAAAGGCTTTTAGGTGCTTGACAAGGGTTGGTGCTCCTTTTTGCATGGCATTTGAATAGACTATGTCATTATCCATGCGATCGCAACGCTCTTTGAAAGCTTGGTGGTAGATTTTAACCATCAGCGCGCGGGCTTGTTGCATTTCTTGGACCAAATTAACATCTATAGCCCATAGGGGGCTGATGCATAAAAGGATACAGATGAAGCGGATCATTGAAACTTCTTTATTTGATCGGGATCGGGCAACAGCTCATTAAAATGCCTCCACGCTTGTGCCTCAAGCATGCCTGCAATGTCTGTTAAATTAGCGGTGTTGTCATTAATGATATTCTGCCCGGGTTCTGTGGGATCGCCCTCATAAGTGCATCCTTTAAAAGCCTCGAGCTTTGCAGCAAGACCATGTGCCCTGCTGACTTTATTAAAACAAGTGCTGGCGACCCAATTTAGCTCCTCATCATCACAAACCGTATCGCCACAATCATTAGTGGGGAGTTGGGCGAGCGATCCCACTAAAATGATATGCACCGCATCCCCTTGTTGGACTTTTGCTAGGATCTGAGAATCTAGATCGGTGGTGGCATCCTCACTGGCTGCAAGCCCATAGTCCGTGGATGCAAACGACATGATTACATAAAAATCTCTCTTGGCGTTTTTAGGCACTAAATCGATTCTATGGGCTTTTTTAAAAAAGGTTTTTAGGGGTTTGGCGTAGGCTTTCACATAATTATAAGCGGATGCTTCCTCTTTAAAATCGCCTAAAAGGATTTGATCGTTTTTATGCAACTTACGCACACGCCCGGGTTTGAACCACAGCTTGGCTTGTGGGCTGTAAAGCCACACACTTTGCTCATGGTTTTGTTTGTCTTGGAGCAACACGATTTGAAAGGGGGCATGTCTCAAGCTAGCCTTTTTTACAACCTTGTAGGCACTCAAATCCTGCGCTTTTTTGGGAGGCTTATTTCCCATAGGGGTGTCTAAACTCTGTAAAAAATCACGCGCGCTGATGAGCCCTATTTTAGGGTTGTAAATATAGGGGGTGGGGTTGTTGTTGTCTATATATCCCGGTGTCTCATTGTGTTTTTCTGCAATGCCAAAGAGAAAGGTCTCCCAACCTCTGCCCGTATCGCCCACTTTTTTAGAACCTTTGGGTTCTTCTGCGAGCGGACCATCGGGGACACCACAAGCGCCTTTAATGGAAGTGGCGTGGAATTGTTCTTTAAGCTGTTGGTAAGTTTTAAAAAGAGTTTCACAGGGAGGGTGGGCTTGATCAAAGGTGTTATAGTTGCCATAGGGATCTGGTTTATCGCTCACCTCTTGCGTATCACAATAGCTAATGTCCCGCTCTAAGGCAAAGACATGCACGCGGTAGCGTTTTACAATGATGGGGAATTTGTCAAGGATTTCTTTGGTGCGTTGGTAGAGATTGGTGTAATGCAGATCAGAATTATCAAAATTTAAAACAAGATAGAGATCGGGGGCTTTGGGGTTAGTAGAGGGGAAGTGATCCAAACAGGATTTAGGCAACACCTCAAAAAAAGAGCCAAAGAGAAGGGGGGCGTTTTTGGCATCTAATTGCTGGGCACGCGTGTTGATTTGATTAAAAAGAGCAGCATTATCTCCAAAAGCTTGCGTAACTTCTATGGCTTGGGTGGTGTTTTCATCCATAAGCCACACACTAGGGCCATCAAAAGTAGCACTCTGCCAATCCGTGCCTTGCAAGGGCTTTAAAGAAAGTAGGGTTTCATCAAAGTCAATAAAATTAGTGAAAGAAGTGCCTTTCGTGTTTGTCAGGAGGTTATACATCTTTAAGGGCATGGCTTGGTTGTGAGCTGCTATTTCATTGTCTGGGAGAGCGCCATAGTAATTATCTGGTCTTTTATTAGTCAGCCTAAGCGTCTGTTTATCTATCCACCACGCGCTCCATTTGCCCTTGTAATCCACGATGAGCATTTTATAACCCGGACTATAAGAGTAACCATCGTGATATAGACTTGTTTCCACAGATTTAACCACCTTGCCTAGAATGTGATTTTGCTCTAGAATAGCTTGCCCATCGATCCCTTGTATCTTCTTAGCCACAAGGCATGCCAAACACAAGCTCCATAAGATCAAAAGACACTTGAGTGTGTGTAAAAACTTAGATAATCGTTTAATATTTCTGCACATTGTCTAATCCTTGTTTTAAAGTTTTAATTAAAATCCTTGGAGTGTGCTAGTCCTAGCTTACTCTTGATTAGGGTCTGGCAATAACTCATTCAAATGATTCCAGCCTTGGACTTCCAACATGCCATTGCCATCATCTATTAAATTGGTGGTGTTATGAGCAATGGCACTCTTCCCGGGCTCTTTATTTTTGAAATAAGAGTAGCCATCCTCTCCATGAATGCCACAACCTTTTTTTATCACATTGAGTTTTTCAGCCATGTTGCGTGCTTTGCTAACTGCATTAAAACAAGCCTCAGCAACCCTAGTGTCGTCATTCCCATTACAATAGTATTCGCCACAATCATAAACGGGCAATCGGTTCAATGATCCCACTAAAATGACATGCATCGCATTCCCTTGTTGGAACTTTTCTAGGATTTTAGAAACTAGGTTGATGGGGGTGTTATTACTCTTTGCAAGGTCATCAGTAAAATCGGGCGAAGCCTGCACAATCACATAAAAACCTCTCTTAGCATTTTTAGGCACAAGATCGATGGTGTGGGCTTTGCTAAAAAAGGTTTTTAGGGGTTTGGCATAGGTCTTCACATAATTATAGCCCGATGCCTCCTCTTTCAAATCATTCAAGAGAGCTTGATCGTCTTTATGCAACCCACGCACACGCCCGGGCTTAAACCACAGCTTGGCTTGTGGGCTGTAAAACCACACGCTTTTATCATAGCTTTGCTTGTCTTGCAAGAGCGTGATTTGGAAAGGCGCATGACTCAAGTTAGCCTTTTTTAAAATCTTGTAAGCATCTAGACCCTGCGCTTTTGTAGGGGGTTTAGGAGTGTCTAAACTCTTTAAAAAATCGCGCGCGCTGATGAGCCCTATTTTAGGATTGTAAATAAGTGGAGTGGGGTTGTTGTTGTGTAAATATGCCCCTGTTTTATTGGGGTTTCTTGCAAGTTCGTGGCGGCTGTTGTCTATAACGCCAAAGAGAAATGTTTGCCAATCTCTACCCGTATTGCCCACTTCTTCAGCACCTTTAGGCACTTCTTCTAGGGGGCCATGTGGTATCTTACAAGCACCTTTAGTAGAGGTGGCATGGAATCTTTCTTTGAAGTAGTGGTAAGTTGCAGACAACTCCCCCACATTGTTTATAAGGAAAACATGCACGCGGTAGTGCTTGATAATGGTGGGGAATTTTTTAAGGATTTCTTGCGTGCGTTGGTAGAGATTTTTGTGGTTATGCCCAAAACTCAAAATGAAATAGAGATCGGGGGCTTGGGGGTTTGTTGAGGGGAAGTGATCTAAACAGGGTTTAGGCAGCACTTTAAAAAAAGAGCCAAAGAGGAGGGGGGCGTTTTTAGCGCGTAATTCTTGGGCATGCGTATTGATTTCATTAAAGAGAGTGGCATGTTCTCCAAAGGCTTGTTGCACTTCTATAGCTTGGGTGGTAGTTGTGTCCATCAGCCACACACTCGGACCATCAAAGATAACACTCTTCCAAGGCGTGCCCTGCAAGGGTTTTAAAGAAAGCAAGGTTTCTTTAAAAACAGGTGTGTGTGCCTGAGGATTTTTTGCCCCACTGATGAGGAGTTGGTACATCTTTAGGGGCATGGCTTGGTTGTGGGCGGCTATTTCATCGTATGTTTGGCTAACATGCGAACCATAACCATAGTCGCTAGGGAGGGGTTTATTGGCTAGCTCAAGGTCTCTTTTATCCACCCACCATGCCGCCCATTTGCCCTTGTAATCTACAACAAGCACCTTAAAACTATCAGTATCCACAGATTTAACCACCTTGCCTAGAATGTGGTTTTGTTCTAAGATGGCTTGCCCATCGATCTTTATTGTCTCCTCAGCCACAAGCCATGCCAAGCACAAACCCCACAAGATTAAGAGGTGTTTTAGCGTGTTTAAAAACTTGGAATCGGAGTAATGCTCTTCGCTCTTGGAGGGAGGTTGCTTCGCCCATAATCTCTTAATATGTGCGCGCATCTTTTAGCCCTTTTGTTGTTCCAAAGATTCATCATCAGAGTCTAGCAAATCGTAGTAGACCTCTAATTAAAATCCATGCCCAAGAACTTTTAGCTGAAAACGCGGTAAGTTTTTTGCCTATTTTCATCAAAACTCTTTGTGTAATCAGGCGCTACTTTTGTTTCACTTGCCTCCAAATAGAGTAGAAAAGTCAAGAGTTCTAGGAGGTTGTCTAAGTCTGATCTGTTTAAAAAATCTTTAAGTCTGCCCTCACATTTTTATTCATTGGTTGGCTTTCTGGCAAGTTTTCTAAGGTCTTGAGAATATCCACGCCCTCTTGGCGTTTTTTTAAATAGAGGGGTATAGACAAAATCCCATAAGTTTAAAAACTCTGCACGCTTGTGGTAGTGTTAGGGACGGGAACATTTAAAGTCTCTGCACAATTAAAATCCGGGAATGCTCCCACTCAAAACTAGCAAAACTTGCATGGTTTCATACGCCTTGATCGTCCTTAATAAATGCGCTTCTTGGGGGGTTTAGGCTTAAAGGTTTGGAATAAGGGCACTTGATTGATTCATCATATCTAGTGCCAATAACATAGCGCATCTAAACTCCTTTGCTATTAATTATTTGTGATAAATCCTGTCTATTTGTCGTTCTTACTCATGTTTTTTAAGCCTTGTTGTGATTGGGGTAAGCTTGATATTCTGACACTCTTGATCCACAACTTAACAATCTCCCCATTTTTACGCCTAAAAGCTACAAAAGCAAATGCGCCTTGTTGTTGTAAAAGATATACCCTATCTTTGGGGATTAAAAAGAGATTGTTGATCTTGCAATGCTTATTAGGAGCAGAGTAAAAATACGCCCTGCCCTTGCCCGTGATGACTTTTAGGGGGTGGATTTGCAGATTTTGATCTTTAAAGCGTGCCTGCAAGGTTTTAGTTTGGCTGGCGTCGCAAAATTGCAAACATGTTTCTAGTTGGCGGGCGTATTGTAAGGGGAAAGCGAGATTATCTCCGTATAAATCTTGCAATGTGTGCGTTTTAAGATTATAGTTTGCCCAACCTATGGTGCCCGTGCCTAAGAATCTAGGGTGCTTGGGGTCTTGTTGCCAGTTGAAATACAATTTAGCCATAATACGGTCTTGATCCCATGTGTCTATGTAGTAGGAGATATGACCTTTAAGCCACTTAATGCCCTTGTGATCGCTATCCCACTGCTTGAAATTAAAAGAGCTATGCTCCACTAAAGAGATAAATTTTAAAACGCACTCAGAATTGACATGCCCGGGGAAATCAATTTGGGTTGGGGTGGCTTCTTGGGCGTAAATTAGGGCAATCCAACTTATCCACATAAGACAAATTTTAACTAATCTCATCATTCTAAAACCTATGGTAGTTATCTAAAAAGTTTAAGTCCTTTGGTTTAATTCTCAAACAATTAGGAGATGATAATGTTAAGAAAATATCTTATCGTGGTGCTTTTAGTGGTGGGTGTGCTGGGCGCTCAGGCAACACTTTTAGAACAAGCAGAGGCAGCTTACAAGAGAAAAGACTACCCCAAAGCCTTTAGACTTTACAAACAAGGGGCACAAAGAGGAGAGGCGCAGGCGTTCTATCATTTGGGATTGATGTATTACTATGGGCAATATGTAAATATGGATATAAAGGGCAAAAAAGCCTTTAACTACTTTAAGAAAGCCGGAGAGATGGGGATAGCAGATGCCTATCTTGAGCTAGCAGACATGGTCGCAGATGGCAGAATAGCCAAAAATGCTAAGGGAGAGCCTTTTGCTTGCGAGAAAGCACTGTCATATGCTAACAAAGCCCTAGAGTTGAACCCAAAGAGGGCAGATATCTATGAAAGAGTTGGATTTCTTTATCTTAGAGTTCAATGGAGCAACCATACTTGCAGTCTTAAAGACTTTAGCCAATACTCCCAAGAAGTCCAATACAAGCAAAAAATTTTTCAAAAGGGGTCGTCTTATCTTGAAAAGGCGGGGGAGATGGGCGACTTTAATGCCTACACAACACTAGGCTACTATCATGCTGCGGGCGATTTCAGATTTGAGCGTAGTTTTAAAAAAGCCAAGCAATACTATCTTAAGGCAGTAGCGGTGCTAGAAAAAGCAGGGGCAAAGGGGGATAGCCAAGCCTATAATGAGCTGGGATTGATTTATCAAGATGAGAGCAGCAATCTTAGCACGGGGACTATCCTAGAAAATAGGCATAAAGCGGTGGCGTATTTTCAAAAGGCGGCGGCTATGGGGAATGCCAATGCCTACACCAACATGGGACAGTATGTAGATGAGAATAAAGCTATGGAGTATTACAAAAAGGCAGGGGAGTTAGGGGACGCGCTGGGGTATGCAAGCTTGGCAGGGATGTATCAAGGAAAGTGTGAATATGAGACATTCAAGAGCTGTGCGGGCGCATTTAAAAAGAGTGTGGAGTATTTAACATTAGCGGGGGCTTTGGGAGATGACTATAGCTATAAAGAATTAGGCGACACCTATTTTTATGGTGGCTTGTTTTATAGGAACTGGGAAGAGTACCAAAAAGTTCCTGCACCACCCTCCTATACTCCCCGCATCCCACGCGATTACAAAAAGGCAGCACATTACTACCAAAAATGCGCAGACATGGGGAATGCCTATTGTTATCTATCGTTAGCAAAATTGTACAAAAAAGGCTTGGGGGTGCCAAAAGATGCCAAAAAAGCGCGCGCATACGAGGGGCATGGGAGGGATATTTTGTGTGTGGGAGAGGACTTGGATGATTATTGTGAGTGAGGTGAGGAATCGCTTTTCCACTCCGGATGTCTCTTTTGGATGGCTTCTAAGAGAGTTTTTGCGCTGTAGGGGCAGATATGGAGGTTGGGAATGGTTTTGCTATTAGCGTATTTAAAGGGGCGATAGACATCGTCTGTATGCTTGCCCTTAGCATCTAGGGCATAAGTGGCTGTGCGGTCATCTAAAAACTTAAGTCTTCTGATCATCCAACCGCTGAAGGGTGGATTGGGCGGATACCAATCATCATCACTATACCAAATGTGTAGCCGTTGGGATTTTGCTAAATCGCCTTTTAAAGCACTCAAGAACTCCCATAGCAAAATGGGTGTTATGGTAAAAACATCGTCTTTGAGTTTGACATCAAGGACGCGCGCTAAACCCGGAGATTCAGGGTTAGGACCTTCTCTAGTTGCTAGCAATAAGGTAGGCTTGTAGTAAAGAAAATACCCCGGGTAATCCTCCATTTCTTGTGGGTTATTAGGGTCTAGTTTTATGAGTTTCTGGCAATCCTTAGGATTATAGACAAAGACCTTATCCCAAAAGGAACGCCCTTGAGAGTCCTTTAAATCTGTATTGACCTTTAAAACTTTGGAGTCAGAAACATCGCCTTGAGTGATAATGTATTCTGTGTTTTTAGCATGTAGAATTTTGTAAGACCCATCGCTAACAATCTCGCCATCGTCTGTATTATCCGTAGCATTTAAGAGTAAGGTTAATAGTAGAAAGATGAGAAATTTCATTTTGTTCCTTGTTTGTCCATGTTCTTCTAGTCGGCACTAAAAAGGCAGTGATCCCGCTCTGAATCTGAGCTATACTTTTTGCATGCCTCTTGCAGTGCCTTGAAATTGAGAAACTTGCACCTACCTTTTGCAAAGCATGCAAGCCTTAACTTATACAAGAGCGTAGCATTACCAAAATCTCCGTATCCGTTGTCTGCATATGTTCCTAGGAAATCATCCAGCCCCTCCTTGCCTTGCTAGCATCTCCATGGGGGTATCCTTGTAGATCGGAGTCGTGGCAGAAAAAAACCTTTGTGCTATAAGTTTTTAGGTAAAACGCCCACTTAACATTTTAAAAGCGTATTGGTCTTTGTAGTAGTGATCGTCTACAAGGTCTGCGGCTTCCTTCGAGACAACCAAGAGATTATTTTTAACCTTAATGGATATAATTGCATCTGAGAAACATCCCTTAGATAATTGCCCATTGTGTAAAATGCCCACGCATGCGTGTAGACCATCAGGAGCGGGTCTAGCGGAATTCAACGCAGTACAACCCTGATAAAAAATCAAAGTATAGGAATCCGTCTTATTGGGTTTATCATGGAGATTTTTGTCCCCGTGTGTGAATTTATGTTGTCATGGATGGTCGCTACCCATTGTGCGTTATCAAAAAAAGTGCATAGATTGGGATCTTGAGTTGTATACCCATGTTCTCTCCAATATTCTTTCCAATAGCCATCCATCTATTTTTTCACCACCGCTTGCGCTCTTTGGGTTCTAAGGCGTGTAGGCTGTGCCAAGAAAGGCATAGATTAAAGATAAAAACTGACACCCTCGCAAAAGTCTTTTGTGTATCTCTCATGGGTTTTGGTGTAGTTTGGATTTTTAAACTCAGAGTAAATTATTGAGGAGTTTTAGGATGTTTGATAGCAAAATAGGCATTGATGTCTTCCTCAGAGAGGTCGGGGAAAAACTTGATAGTTTCGCCTTGCACATAAAGCCAATAACCCCATTCTTTATCCATTTTGATTCTTTGCTGGGCATTGCAGCTTAAAGGTTCTAAAAAAGACCAAATTTACAATGCGCGCAATCCATGTTACAATGTTTGGACAATACATTGAAAGGATGAACATGTACAAACGCGCCTTAATGTTGGCTTCTTTGGCTACGGGGCTGGCTTGGGGGCAGGATTTTACTAAGTTGAGCGATGAGCAGCTCATTAAAATCGCAGGCACTCTTCCGGCTAGTCAGGCTCTAAATTACAGGATGGAAGTGGTGAAACGCTTGAGGGCACTTGATGAAGAGCACCAGAAAGAGTTTAAAGAGGCGTTTAGCCAAAGCGCTCAAACAAATTTAAAAAAGATGAGTTGGAAAGAGTTTTCCCACATGCGCGAGCAGGTACGCAGGCATTTAGCTAAGATGAAAAAGAAACACAGCCCCAAAGAGCTTGAGGCGATGGGTTTAAACATAGATATCTGCACGGGTAAGGAGCGCCGTGTTTGGTGCGCCGCCTCCATTTGATACATCATCTACAGCTGAAAACTGGGAGCTACTCCCCCTAAGAGTTATGGTATTATCCAAAACCCATCTCGCAGGGGATTTTTGTGGTTTCCACTCCAAGGGTTGACGCCCCAACCCTTGTACATTGTGCCTTTTACTTGCATGTGGCCAAGCATTCCCATGGCTTGAGAGAGATTTAGGCCCTTTGAGCTTCTAATTGTGTCAACTCTTGGGGAGTGAATACGCGGCTTTTGAGATTAAAGCTTTTACCCGTGCCATATTCTATGGAAAATTCGCTCCCTTCGATATCCTGCACATCTAAAATGAGCTGGGTATGCCCTTGATATTCTTGTTGTTTGGTGTGCAGGTAGAAGCCCACCCCTTCCACCTCCCCCAAGCACACATCATTTTGCCCAAGCTTAAAATCCTCTTTAGCATAGGCATACACCACACTCCCCTCACAGCACCCACAGGAGTGGTAGAAAATAAAACCCCCCGGATGAGCAATTTTAAGCTGTGCGATAAAATCGCGGGCTTGTGGGGTGGCTATTACGCGCTCAGGCATTAGAAGAATCCTAGCTTATTGGGGCTGTAGCTGACCAAAATATTTTTAGTCTGTTGGTAGTGTTCGAGCATCATTTTATGCCCCTCGCGCCCAATTCCACTTTGCTTATAACCCCCAAAGGCGGCGTGGGCGGGATAGACATGGTAGCAGTTGGTCCACACACGCCCGGCTTTGATCGCGCGCCCAAAATGATAAGCGCGGTTGATGTCCCTTGTCCACACCGCTGCGCCCAAGCCAAACATGGTATCATTAGCAATTTCTAAAGCTTCTTTTTCGTCTTTAAAGGTAGTCAAGGCTAAGACGGGGCCAAAAATCTCTTCTTGGAAGATGCGCATTTTATTATGCCCCTTGTAGATGGTGGGCTGGATGTAACAACCATTTTCTAGCCCCTTTACGTGGTTTTTACCCCCACCAATGAGGCACTCTGCACCCTCCTCTTTGGCCACTTGCATATAGTTTAAGATAGTGTTAACTTGGTTTTCATCCACTTGTGCACCCATCATGGTGTCTAGCTCGAGCGGATTACCCATTTTGATCGCTTTGACCCGTTCTAAGACCTTTTGAATAAAAGAGTCATAGATCTTTTCATGCACTAAAGCGCGCGAGGGGCAGGTACACACCTCCCCTTGATTGAGTGCAAAGAGCACCAAGCCCTCAATGGCCTTGTCTAAAAATGCATCTTCGTGCTCGTAAATATCCGGGAAGAAAATATTGGGACTCTTGCCTCCCAGCTCAAGCGTGCAGGGGATGATATTTTCGGTAGCAAATTGCATGATCTGCCTCCCTACAGCCGTCGAGCCGGTGAAAGCGACTTTAGAAATTTTGGGGCTGGTGGCGAGATGTTTGCCAATCTGTCCCCCACTGCCATTGACCACATTCACCACTCCAGCGGGGAGCAAATCCCCAATAATCTCTAAAAGCACCAACAGACTAGCGGGCGTGGCTGAAGCAGGTTTGAGCACCAAAGTATTGCCTGCAGCTAGAGCAGGGGCAAACTTCCAAGCGGCCATCAACAAGGGGAAGTTCCAAGGGATAATTTGCCCTACTACACCCAAAGGTTCGTGAAAATGGTAGGCCACGAGTTCCGGATTGATGTCGCTAATACCTCCCTCTTGGGCACGGATACAGCTGGCAAAATAGCGGAAATGATCAATGGCTAGGGGAATATCCGCGTTCAGTGTCTCTCTAATGGGTTTGCCATTGTCCCAAGTTTCCGCATACGCAAGCTTTTCTAAGTTGGCTTCCATTCTATCAGCAATCTGGAATAACACGCGTGCCCTAGCATCCACAGGGGTGGCTGCCCATGCGTCCTTAGCCTTGTGGGCGGCATCCAAAGCCTTTTCAATGTCCTCCGCAGAGGATAGGGGCACTTCACAGAGCACTTCTCCATTGATGGGGCTCTTATTGGATTTGTATTGTCCCTTTACAGGTTTGACCCACTCCCCGCCAATGTAGTTTTCATAACGGGGCTTGAAAATTTGCTTACTGTCTTTGTAAATACTCATACATCTTCTCCTTAAATTAATGTCCATGGCGAAAATCTAGCACCATACGCCCATCGATCGCGCCTTTTTTCATGCGATCAAAAATGGCATTGATGTCTTCAAGCTTGGCAGGAGCCACATGGGCTTTGACCTTCTGTTCCTCAGCAAAGTTAATGGCTTCTTGCAGATCTAAGCGTGTGCCCACAATGGAGCCACGCAGAGTGATACCATTTAAAATGAGATTAAAGATATTCACGGGAAAATCACCCGGAGGTAGCCCATTCATCGCCACGGTCCCCCCACGGCGCACAAAACCCAGAGCTTGTTTAAAGGCTACAGGGTGCACAGCGGTTACCAAAACCCCATGTGTGCCCCCTTCTGTTTCTTTTACGATTTTATCAATCGTGCCCTGTTCGCCTAGATCTTTAGCATTAGCCACCACGCTAGCCCCGTATTTTTTGGCTAACTCTAGCTTGTCATCAGAAACATCCACCGCAGCTACATTCAAGCCCATCGCTTTGGCATATTGCACGGCTAAATGCCCCAGTCCGCCAATGCCAGAGATGGTAACCCACTGCCCGGGCTTGGTGTCTGTCATTTTAAGTCCCTTATACACCGTAACCCCAGCGCACAAAATGGGAGCGATGTTTAAAAAGTTAGTGTCTTTTTTGAGCACACCAACATAGTTAGCGTCAGCCAAAGCGTATTCCGCATACCCACCATTGACAGAATACCCCGCATTGTCTTGTTTTTCACACAGAGTCTCCCAGCCAGCCATACAGTGGGTGCAATGCCCGCATGCGCTATAAAGCCAGGGAATGCCCACTGCATCGCCTTCCTTAATATGCTTGACACCCTTGCCTACCTCTACCACATAACCCACACCTTCATGCCCGGGGATGAGAGGCAATTTTGGTTTAACGGGCCAATCTCCATCTATAGCATGCAGATCGGTATGGCAGACCCCACACGCCTCAATCTTGACCAAAACATCCCCCTCTCCAACTTTTGGGACATCTACTTCTTCTACAAAGAGGGGACCTCCAAATTGTTTGACCACCGCGGCCTTCATCTTTTTGCTCATAATCGCTCCTTAGTTATATTCCCAATGTGAAAATGTTGTATCTAGTCTAGTTAACACTATCAGTAAACAAAGATTGCCAAGCGAAAAAAATACCCGCTTGTCGTTACAAATTGTAATTCCAAATCGTGTGCGTAGGAAGTTATTTAACGCACGGAGTGGGCGCACCTGAGAAAATAGAAAAGTCCCATGAGCAATCCCAAACCTACTAAAAACCCTATTGCTTTGGAGAGAGTGAGTGAGGCCACCAAGAAGGCTATCATCGCACATCCGGCTGTGAGAGTGGCATAGGGCAACTGGGTTAAAAAATGACTCTGCACCGAGCAACCAGCCCCAGTAGCAGAGAGAATGGTTGTGTCAGAAATAGGGGAGGCGTGATCGCCATAAACCGCTCCGCTCAAGATTGCGGCAACAACCAGCACAATATCCCCCCCCACCACACTTACCATCCCTGCTCCAATGGGCAACATGATAGCAAACGCTCCCCAACTTGTACCCGTGCTAAAAGCGATGAAACCTGAGATGAGAAATAAAAGCAAGGGCATGAGCAAAAACACCCCTTGAAAATGCTGGATTAAACTAGCTAAATACAGTCCTGTTTGCAAATCATCGCGAATCATCGGCCCAATAGCCCACGCCAAGATTAAAACCCAGATTGCTCCAATCATACTCTTAAAACCCTTGATGAAGAGGGAAGGAAAAGCTTTTTTGGGTAAATATCGATATGCCAAGATCGCCCCAGATCCTAGAGAAAAAAGACCACCAAAAAAGAGGGCAAAGGCGGTGTCTGTATTTTGAAAAATGCTCAATAAATCCTTGTGATCGCTGGCACTATATCCCGTGTAGATAATCAGGGTTGTAATGCTCATGATGAGTGTGATGATACTCAGGAGTAATACGGAGATGGGGGCATTTTGCGTGCGCTTTGCTAGATCAAACTTTTGAAAATCTTTTACACCAACATTTTGATATTTCTGCATGGCAGGCAAGTTAATTTGCCACACAATGGTCAAAAACACGGCGAAAATGGCAAACCATGCGTAGTAATTGCATCCAATACTACTCAAGAGCAGTGCAAAGCTATCTTTGAGCAAGGGTGAACCCTCATTTTGCATCACCCCCACGATATAAGCCCCCCAACTAGAGATGGGCACTAGTAAGCACACGGGCGCAGAGGTGGAGTCGATGATATAAGCCAAACGCTCCCGACTACTTTGATGGGCATCGTTGAGAGACTTGCTAATTTGGCCCACAATGAGCGCATTAAAATAGTCATCAATAAAAATTACTAGGCCCGCAAAGAGGGCGATACCCTCTGATTGGCGCGCGTTTTTAACATAGGTTCTAGCCCGTTGCACAAAGGAATTGATCGCCCCAGAGGCAGCGATAATCTGGCTTAAAATACCTAGGATAATTAGAAAACCAAAGACGAATAGACTATTCAAATTTAGTTGCACGCCCTGGGGCGTGGTGTGATAAAAAACAGCACCAATTTTGTGGTAAATGTAGAGGACAATATCCCACAAATGCCCATTGGTCATGAGCAGTGCGCTCAGCACCATGCCACTGAAAAGCGAGAGTGCGACGCGTTTAGTAAAGATTACCATGAAAATAACAAACAGGGGAACAGAGAGACTAAGGACGGAATGACCCATGGATGCCTATCAATAGAAGCTGGCCGGGAGAGAGGGATTCGAACCCCCGGAGGTGTGACCCTCAACGGTTTTCAAGACCGCCGCTTTCAACCACTCAGCCATCTCCCGCGACAAATGCAAAAATTAGCGTGGTAAATCTGGAGGCGACACCCGGATTCGAACCGGGGAATCAAGGTTTTGCAGACCCATGCCTTACCACTTGGCTATGTCGCCATGGTGCCCAAAGCCGGACTTGAACCGGCACGGTATTGCTACCGAGGGATTTTAAGTCCCTTGTGTCTACCTATTCCACCACCTGGGCGTGCAAACGCCGTTGCAACGGTGTTTAAAGGGTGTTTAATCGCCCTTTACAATAGTCGTGTAGTGGCCATAAAGCCCAATTACATTGAAAACTTTACGATCCACTGACTTAATGGTTTTAATGCCACCTTCTTTAGCCGCTTTTTCTACAGAACAATCCCCGAAAGCGAAGAGGCCAAGGATACTACCACAACTGGCTTCACCGGTTTTAGATCCAGATTCACCATTGCCTGAAACTGGAAGCTTAACACCTGTAAAAAGGTTACCCAAAGGAAAAGGCGACGCACAACCCGCCATCAAAATTCCCGCGCACGCACCCACACCCGCAAGCTTAGCCACACGCAACATCAATTGCCTCTCTAAAATCAAAAATGGAGCGGGAAACGGGGATCGAACCCGCGGCCCCGACCTTGGCAAGGTCGTGCTCTACCACTGAGCTATTCCCGCAAAAACCACAATTTTAGCAGGACTTATCTAAAAAGTCAAGCCGCGTTTCTAAAAGTCTCTTAGTATAAGGATGTTTTGGCGCATTAAAGACATCCGCCACACTCCCACTCTCTATCACCTGCCCCTTTTCTACTACCAAAACAGAGTCGCAAATGCTTTCAATTACATCTAAATCATGGCTGATAAACAGATAGCTCAGATTGAGCTTTTCTTGTAGCTCCAGTAGCAAGCCCAATACCACCTTTTGCATACTCTTGTCCAGTGCGGAAGTAGGTTCATCCATCACAACCACCTGCGGGTGCACAATAATCGCACGCGCGATGGCTACCCTCTGGCGTTGCCCACCACTGAGCTCAAAGGGGTAGTATGTTAAATGTTTGGCTTCCAAGCCCACCGCCTCTAAACTCTTTTGGGCCACCTCCACACTCCCCTTAATGCCTGCCCCATGAAAGGCTTCTAGCAAAATCTCTTGCACGCTCCAGCGTGGATTTAGCGAGGCATAGGGATTTTGAAATACCATTTGTAGAGATTTTCTAAAAGGTTTAAAGGTCTTGCGATTGAGCTGGTGCACGCTTTGGCCTAGCACAAATTGCTCGCCCACGGAGGCGATGAGTTTTAAAATTCCTAAAGCTAGCGAGCTTTTTCCACTGCCAGACTCTCCGATGATCCCTAGAGTCTGCCTAGCATGCAGGTTTAAATTCACCCCCTGGATAGCAACGCGCACCTTATGAGCTCCCAAAAAGCGTTTTTGCACATAATGCACTCCAAAATTTTGCAATCTTAGGGTTTCTTCCCCTTGTTCTAAGCTTTTTTTGCGTAGCAGGTGGCGGGCTTCTAAGAGCATTTGGGTGGTGGGATGAGTAGGGCAGGTAAATAGGGTATTGAGATCGTTGTGCTCGCATAATTGCCCCCCTTGCAAGACATAAACATACTCAGCTAACCACTGCACCGCGCCTAGATCATGGCTGATAAGCAAGATCGCCATTTGGTTTTGCACGCTTAGAGTTTTGAGTAGTTCTAAAATTTGTAATTGCACTTGCGCGTCTAGGGCAGTGGTGGGCTCGTCGCAAATTAGAAGTTTGGGGCGGTTGATAATGCTCATGGCAATCGCCACACGCTGGTTTTGCCCCCCGCTGAGTTGGTAGGGGTAGCGTTCTAACAAATCCAGCCCTAAGCCTACCTGATTCATCACTTCCTCAAGACGCGTAGTAAATTCTTGTTTGGGATAGGTTTTATGTAGGCGCAAACTCTCGGTAATTTGGGTTTTGATCTTGTGTAGGGGGTTGAGCGCACTTAGGGGCTCTTGGGCGATGTAGGCGATATCCTTGCCCCGAATATTGCGCAGGGCAGTGGGTTTGAGGGTGAGCAGGTCGGTATTTTCAAAGAGAACTTTCCCGCTTAAAGGGCGCACAAAGGGCACAAGCTGCAAAATGAGGCGGGCAAGTGAACTCTTCCCGCTCCCACTCTCCCCCACTAAGGCTACCCTCTGCCCTGGCTCTACGCTCAAATTAATGTCTTTGAGCAAAAAATCTTCTCCCACCTTTGCATGCACGCGATCTAGGCGTAGCAAAGGTTTATTTGAAGTTGGTGGCATCAAAGGCATCTCTCACTCCTTCCCCAATGAAAACCAAGATGGATAACAATAGCGCGATGGCAAAAAAGCCTACAAGGGCCAAATGCGGGGCGTAGAGATTGTTTTTGCCCTGCTCTAAAAGCTCTCCTAAGGACGCGCTCCCAATGGGCATGCCAAAACCCAAGAAATCGAGGCTCGCCAACGCTCCGATACTCCCAGCCATGATAAAGGGGATATAGGTTGTAGTGGCCACCATCGCATTGGGTAAGATGTGGTAAAAGATCACGCGCGCATCGCTCACCCCTAGCGCATAAGAAGCCCTGACATAGTCCATGTTGCGCCCTCTTAAAAACTCTGTGCGCACCACTTGGGCTAAACCCATCCAAGAAAAGGCTAGTACCAAGAGTAAAAGCCACCAAAAGCTGGGGGTGAACATGCTAGAGAGAATGATGAGCAAAAAGAGCATGGGAATCCCACTCCAAATCTCAATGAAGCGTTGCCCCAAGAGGTCTAAGAGTCCGCCATAATAGCCCTGCAATGCCCCCACAGCCACCCCCACCACCACGCTAAAGGCACTCAGCAAGAGTGCAAAGAGAATGGAAACCCGATACCCATAGACTAATCTCGCCAACACATCGCGGGCTTGATCATCTGTGCCCAGCCAATGTTCCCAGCTAGGGGGCGTGGGTGCGCTCTGCTTTAAATCCATCACAATAGTGTCATAGGAATAGGGAATGAGGGGGCGGATCACAAAAGCATCTTTGAGCAAATGATTTTTGACATAAGGATCGTTGTAATCCGCGCTGGTGTAAAAATCCCCCCCAAAGGTGGTTTCTGGATAATCTTTAAAAATAGGGAAGTAGGCTTTGTGGTCTTTATAGATAAATAGGGGCTTGTCATTCACCCACAATTCCGCCCCTAAGCAGAGCACAAAGAGAACAATGAAAATAATGAGTGCCCACAACGCCCGTCTGTTGTCCTTAAACGCCCGCCAGCGCCTCGCATGCACATCTACCACAATAGCCCCTTAATCACTTATGGAATGTCTAAAAATTACCGCGCTTACTAAAGCCAAGCAAGAGGCATGCCCATCTCTAAAAATTATAGACATAGTGGGTAAAAAAGACCGCACTTCTCTGGAAAGTGAGACCGCTCACACCTCCATTCACGAGGGTCTTAAAATAGTAATTGCGCACCAAAGGGATTTTTACCCCCATTTCAAACCCATGATGCTTGTGCATGTTCACGCGCAAACCCCATTGCATGGGAACTTGGAAGTAACTGGTGTTCATAGCGGTGTTGGGGTAACGCAATAGGGCCTTAAAAGCATCCGCTCGGTTGGTGCTCCATGAGCTCCCTGCAAAGCCCAACCCTATAAAAAAGCCCGCTTGGATGCGCACATTGTCTAGGAAATCAAAGAGGTAGTCTGCACCCACACCATAGACATTATTATTAAGACGAATGCCATTAAAAGTGGGGTTATCATAGCCATAGCTGTAGAACGCATAGCCCCGCACGCCATTACGCCTTTCCCCTTTCCCAAAGAAATACTTATAGCCACCCTGGAATGTCAAACCATACATATTGCTCTGCCCTGCACTAATGCCCCAACCTTCTGGAACTCCAAAACTCCCCGTGATGGTTGTTTTAACCAGGCTGTATTGAAACCCCGTGCTCGCGTAAAATCCATCTTTTTCTGCATGAAGCCCTCCTGTTAGACCAACTAATACGACAACAGCTCTCAATAACCGACAATTCATGCGCTCTCCTAAAACTCGAAACTGCCCTGCTGCCCTTTGTTCATGCTCATGTAAACACTCTGGACATAGGCTTGGCGCTGCTTGCATGTAAGCACGACACCACACTGCAAACATGACCCCACACCCTTGCGCTTTTGGCAGGCCAGTACCTCTTGAAGGTGGGATTGCAACGCCTGCTCAAAATTATCTTCCATCCAAACTCCTAAAGGGTTTGCATTTCAACCTTAGACCCTAAAAAGCAGGAACTCTTGTCATGCAAACTCTCTAATTCTGTCTCTAAAAGGCGCTTGCCATGCCCATCTAGGGCATTCCCTCCCGCTCTCTCCACCATAAAAGCTAGGGGATAGACCTCAAAGAGTTTGCGTAATTTGCCCTTAGGCGCGTCCTGTGTGGCTGGGTAACAGAAAATCCCTCCCTCCTTGTGCAGGAGATGGTGCACATCAGCGACCATGCTACCACTATAGCGCAGACGATACCCTTGAGCAAAAAAGCGATCTAAAAACGCCCGATACTCTGGGCTAAAATACTGCCAACTCCCTCCAGGTGCGATACTCTTCCCTCGATCTTGCAAGTGCATTGTGCCCTTATTTACCCATGTGCCTTGCGCTTCGTGGTAAAGATAATGTACCACTTGGGTCTGCGTTGCCACTACCAGTTCAAGCTTAGCCCCATAGAGCAGATAAGCCCCCATGACCAGATTTTTAGCAATTTGCTTGTTGGCAAAACCCTCAGGAGTGCTGGCATAAATCCCAAAAATGCTACCCACTAGAAAATTAGCCCCCACTACACTAGAGCCATCCAAGGGGTCAAAAGCCACTAAAAACCCCTGCTGCCCCCCTTTGTAGTGCGCTTCTGAGCGCTCCTCACTCATCACTCCTACAACATGCTCAAGCCTCAAGCACGCCTCAAAGATCAAGGTATCTACCTTGACATCTAGGTCAAGTTGCATATCTGCAGTCGGGTTAAGTTGGTTTGTGTATTGGGCATCGCTAGTTTTAAGGGTTTTGTACACCTCCACACCTACATTTTGCAATGCCTCTACAAATAGACCTTCTGCCATTCTATCCATCAAACTCCTTTTACAAAGCTTCATTGTAGCATGGAAGTGTGTAGATTTAAGCTATCTTAAACTTAAACGGGCTAGAATGGGGGCTTTTAGCGTCATAAGGAGTGTCTCTATGAAAGTGTTATTGCTACAAGATGTCAAGAACTTAGGCAAGGCGGGCGATGTGTGTGAGGTCAAAGATGGCTATGGAAATAATTTTCTCATTGCCAAAAAACTCGCCCAACTTGCTACTAAAGAAGCCCTCAATAAGTACAAAGCGTTGCAGAAAAAACGCGCGGAATTAGAAGCACAAGAACTCGCTACCAAGCAAGAAATTGCCCAGAAACTCGAAGGCATTACTTTGCAAATTATCAAGAAAGTTGGGGCCAATGGGGCATTATTTGGCTCGATCACTAAAGAGGAAGTAGTAGAAGCCCTGCACGCCAAGCACCCTTTGGAGCTGGATAAAAAGAGTTTAGATTTGAAAACCCCCATCAAAAGCACAGGTATTTATGAGATTGATGTTAAACTAGGGCATGGCATCACTGGAGTGCTTAAGATTGATGTGGTGGCTGAGTAGGGCATGTTCCACGCGACCACGATTTTAGGATATAAAACGCATTTTGAAGGCAAAGATTACGCCATCATCGGGGGTGATGGACAGGTGAGCTTTGGGAATTGTGTGCTTAAAGGGAACGCCACTAAAATCCGCACCTTGCACCATGGACAGATTTTGAGTGGATTTGCAGGGAGCACGGCAGATGCTTTCACTTTATTTGACATGTTTGAGCGCATTTTAGAGGGTAAAAAGGGGGATTTGTTTAAAAGCGTGGTAGATTTTAGCAAGGAGTGGCGTAAGGATAAGTTTCTGCGCCGCTTAGAGGCGATGATGATCGTGCTTAACAAACAATCCATTTTTATCTTGAGCGGGACGGGGGATGTAGTCGAACCTGAGGATAGTAAGATTGCCGCCATTGGAAGTGGAGGGAATTATGCCTTGAGTGCGGCGCGCGCTCTGGACAAGTTTGCTACCCTGCCTCCTAGAACTCTCGTGGAAGAATCGCTTAAAATCGCGGGCAATTTGTGCATTTATACCAATGAACACATCAAAATCTTGGAGCTTTGAGGATGGATGCTGATAAATTGAATATGACCCCTCAAGAGATTGTGACTTACTTAGATGATTATATCATTGAGCAACAGGACGCTAAAAAGATGATTGCCATTGCTCTGCGTAATCGCTGGCGGCGTCTACAGCTGAGTAAGGAACTCCAAGAAGAGGTGACACCTAAGAATATTTTAATGATTGGTTCAACGGGAGTGGGTAAAACCGAGATCGCAAGGCGCATGGCCAAGATGATGGGCTTGCCCTTTATCAAAGTGGAAGCTAGCAAGTATACAGAGGTGGGATTTGTGGGGCGCGATGTGGAATCGATGGTGCGCGATTTAGTGGCAACTAGCATTAATTTGGTAGAGAGTGAGCAAAAGGAAAAGAATAAGGAAAAGATTGAAGAGCTCATTGTAGAAACAATCACTAAGAAATTGCTGCCTGCCCTGCCCAACGGCGTGAGTGATGCTAAAAAAGAAGAATATGCGATCAATTTTGAAAAGACAAAAGAAAAGGTCAGGGGCACAGTCCTAGATCATGTTAAGATTGAGATCGAATTGCATAAGAAACATTTGGAGGGAGATTTCAATGTCCCTCCTGAGATCATCAAGGTGCAAGAGAGTATCATCAAGGTGCTCAACAGAGAAGGCGAAAAGGTGAGCAAGGAGATGACCATCAAAGAGGCCAAAGAAGCCTTGCGCCATGATGTTTCACAGACAATCTTAGACATGGAGCGGGTGCAAATGGAGGGTGTGCAACGCGCCGCTCAATCAGGAGTGATCTTCATCGATGAGATCGATAAGATTGCCGTAGGGGTTAAGGAGGGGAGTAGGCAGGACCCCAGTAAAGAAGGGGTGCAACGCGATCTCTTGCCCATTGTGGAGGGCAGTGTGATCAACACTAAATACGGCCCTGTGGCAACCGATCACATTCTCTTTATTGCTGCAGGGGCGTTTCACTTGAGTAAGCCTAGCGATCTCATCCCCGAGTTACAGGGGCGTTTCCCCCTGCGCGTGGAATTGGAGAGTCTCTCTGAGGAGATCATGTATGCTATTCTCACACGCACCAAGAGTTCTATTATCAAGCAGTATCAAGCCCTTCTAGCCGTAGAGGGTGTGGAGCTCGTCTTTGAGCCTGAGGCCCTCAGAGAGTTGGCCAGACTTTCTTTTTTAGCTAACCAAAGCACGGAGGACATCGGCGCGCGCCGCCTACACACCACCATCGAAAAGGTACTAGAAGACATTAGCTTTAACGCGTCTGCTTATAAGGGGCAGAGTGTAACCATCACTAAAGAGCAGGTGAGTGAGAAGCTTCAAAATCTCGTAGAAAATGTGGATTTAGCCCGCTTTATTCTCTGATGACTAAGGCTGGTTTTATCGCCCTGCTTGGGCGACCTAATGCGGGCAAGAGCACTTTGCTTAACGCGCTTTTGCAGGAGAAAATCGCCCTTGTTTCGCACAAGGCCAATGCCACACGCAGGGCTTTAAAAGCCATTGTGCCCTTTAGCGACGCGCAAGGTGTGGCATGTCAGATGATCTTTTTGGACACGCCCGGGCTTACCACCCCTCAAAAACTCTTAGATCGGGCTATGCAAGCAGAGAGTGCGCGCGCCCTGCAAACATGTGATCTTTGCGTATTTGTAACCAGCGTGCATGAGGGTTTACAAGCCTACCAAGATTTTTTAGCCCTTTGTGGCGACAAGCCCCACATTGTTGCACTCAATAAAATTGATACTCTCACACATGCTCAATTGCTGGCCAAAATACAGCCTTATCAGGCCTATAACTCCACATTCAACGCTCTAGTGCCCTTGAGCGCGACCAAATGTAAAAATTTAGACATCTTGCTACAAAAGATTGCCAAGCTCCTGCCCATTGCCCCTTTCTACTATGATCCTGAGCTTATCAGCGATGCACAGACAAAAGAGATTTATCAGGAGATGATTCGTGAACAAGTTTTCGCGCATTTGAGCGAAGAGATTCCCTATGCGAGCGATGTGTGCATTGTGCGCTTCGTAGAAGATGCGCATATCGATCGCATCCACGCACAGATCATTGTAGAAAAAGAGAGTCAACAAAAAATGGTGGTGGGCAAGGGCGCGTGGGTAATCAAAAAGATCGGCAAACAAGCCCGTTTACAGATGCAGGCCTTTGGAGGCAAGAAGGTGTTTTTGCGCTTGGAGGTGGTGGTGCGTAAAAATTGGAGTCAGGAGCTAGATCAGCTGAAAAAAATGGGCTATATGCTAGAATGAAAGTAGACTTTGTGATTTGTAAGAGGTGTTTGATGCGCGTAAAAAAGATGTGCTTGGGGGCGTTGTCGTCTGTGTTGATGGGCATGATGGGCCTGCACGCAGACACCCTGATGGGGTTTGTGAAAGCCTACCAAGAAAAGGGAATCGACTCCATTGAGCGACTCTTGCAGTCCTATTTAACCCAACGAGAATTTTGGGAAGATGCTTTGGAAAACCGCGATATTAGCTTTGGTTATTACGAAAATTTGGATTATTTGTTTGTGATTAACAAGGCAGATCCAAAACTCATTCTCTACGCTTTGGAAGGGGAGAAAATTGTTAAAGTGAATGAGAGCAAAGCCTTAGTAGGGCCTAAGGCTGGAGAAAAAAAGAGTGAGGGGGACAAGGCGACACCCATTGGGGTGTATCGTATCCTTAAAAAGCTCACTGGCTTGAATGCCTACTATGGACCCTTTGCGTTGGAAACCAATTACCCTAACCCGTTTGACATGGCACTCAAACGCACAGGTCATGGGATTTGGATTCATGGTTTGCCTCTCAATGGGAATCGCGACGATCTTAACACCAAGGGCTGTGTTGCAATCGAAAATGCCATGCTTAAGGATTATGGAGAGCGTGTCAAGGGAAAAAAGGCTTTACTCCTCGTGTATGAGGGCGAGCTCAAATACGCCACTAAGGATGAACTTGCACACCTTCTGAGTGCTCTTTACACCTGGCGTAGCGCATGGGCAAATAACGATCTGGTAGGTTATATGAATTTTTACGCCCCCGATTTTAGGCATGCCAATGGCATGGATTTCAAGACATATGAGAAATTCAAGACCCAAGTGTTTGCCAAAAATGAGGCCAAGACCGTGCGTTTCTCGGGGATTAATATCACCCCTTATCCCAATGCGAACCATAAGCGGCTTTTCAGAATCGCTTTTAACCAAGACTATAAGGCATATAAAAATAAAAAGCTTACCTATGCCTCTGATGGTCCAAAAGAACTCTATGTAGAGCTCAAGGGTCATAAGATGCAAATTCTCACGGAGAAATGATACCATTTTGCTAACTTGATACTGAGGGGTTATTTCAGCAAGAGGGTTGCGTATGCAAACAGAGAAACAGGCGTATTTTGGGGAGTTTGGGGGCTGTTTTGTGCCCGAGATTCTAGTGCCCGCATTGCAAGAATTAGAAGAGGCCTTTATAGCGTGCTTGTCAGATAGTGCATTTCAAGATGATTTTAATGCGCTCTTGCGTGACTTTGTAGGGCGGCCAAGCCCGCTCACTTTGGTCAAAAACTTTTGCCCTAATCCCAAAGTAAAAATGTATTTAAAGCGTGAGGATTTGATCCATGGCGGGGCACACAAGACTAATCAGGCTTTGGGGCAGGCCTTGCTCGCCAAACGAATGGGTAAAACACGTGTGATTGCCGAAACAGGTGCAGGCCAGCATGGGGTAGCCACTGCTATTGCCTGCGCTCTCTTAGGACTGGAATGCGTGATCTACATGGGAGAGAAGGATATGCAACGCCAAGCGCCCAATGTTTTTCGCATGCGCTTAATGGGAGCTGAGGTCGTGGGGGTTGATAGCGGTAGTGCGACCCTTAAAGACGCGATTAACCAGGCTCTGCGCGATTGGTCTGGTTCGTATGCCACTACCCATTATCTGCTAGGCACAGCTGCGGGGCCTCACCCCTATCCGCGCATGGTGAAACATTTTCAAAGTATGATTGGCGCAGAAACAAAGACCCAGATTTTAGATAAAGAGGGCAGATTGCCCGACATGGTACTTGCATGCGTGGGCGGGGGTTCTAATGCCATTGGCATGTTTTCAGCTTTTTTAGACACTCCACAGGTGCAACTTATAGGCGTAGAACCCGCAGGTTTGGGATTAGATACCCCTAAACACGGCGCAGTATTGTGCAAAGGGGGTGTGGGCATCTTGCATGGGTGCAGGACTTACATTTTACAAGATGATCAGGGGCAAATTCAAGAAAGTCATAGTCTTTCAGCAGGCCTAGATTATCCGGGCGTGGGTCCAGAGCATAGCTATCTGAAAGCAAGTGGAGCAGCGCACTATGTAGCTGTGAGCGATCAAGAGGCTTTAGAGGCCTTTGCGCTCTTGTGTCAAAAAGAGGGAATTATTCCTGCTTTAGAAAGTGCACACGCTCTAGCCTACGCGCTTAAAATGGCGCGCGAGTGTACCCAGGAAACTTTGATTGTAGTGAATCTAAGTGGACGGGGAGATAAGGACCTAGCAAGTGTGCAAGACGCGCTCAAGGCAAACTCATGAGATATCAGAAAATATTCCGAGAAAACAAGGGAGTGTTTGTGCCCTTTGTTACATTGGGTGATCCCTCCTATGAGATGAGTTTTGAGATCATCAAAACCTTAATTGATGCGGGAGTTGACGCGTTAGAACTAGGATTTGCCTTTTCAGACCCTATTGCCGATGGACCCACCATTCAAAAAAGTCATCTCAGGGCATTGCAAAATCCTATCAATATGCGCGCCAATTTTGCCTTGTTGGAGAAAGTACGCGCCTATAATGCTCGTATTCCCATAGGACTCTTGCTCTATGCTAATCTAGTACACCGCTTTGGGATAGAGGATTTTTACCACGCCTGCGCACAGAGTGGTGTAGATAGTGTATTAGTTGCCGATGTGCCCATGTGTGAGAGCGATGCGTATGTGCACAGCGCGCATAAACACTGCATTGCCCCTGTCTTTATCGCCAGCCCCAATGCGCGTCCACCAACTTTAGAGCACATCGCGCGCTCGAGCACTGCATATATCTATGTCCTGGCACGCATAGGGGTAACAGGCACCCATGCCAGTATCAGCCCCCAGACCCATAACTTGATCAATGATCTAAAAACTCTCACACAAACTCCTTGCTTACTAGGTTTTGGTATTTCGAAGTCTGAACACGCCCAACAAGCTTTACAAATGGGGGCCGGTGGAGTCATTGTGGGCTCTGCTGTGGTGAATCTCATAGAAACACACCTAGAAAATCCTACACACATGTTGGCGCGCTTGGGCGCGTTTGTACAGGACATGCAGGTGGGCTTGTGCTATAATTAGATTTTACCGCATAAAGGGATGGAGTGCAAGAAAATAGGGGTGCTATTAAAGCGGGGATTGGGTGGGCGCGCTTGGGCGTGGGGCTGTGCCTGGTCGCCTTATTTTTGAGCGGATGTTTCTTAGTGCGTTTTTTTAGTAAGGATTTTAGTTACAACCATTACCGCATCGTGCGGGTGGTGATGGATGGACAAAGCTTTAATTTAAATGATCTGATTTTAGAAGCGCTCACCCCTCAAGCAACTCCCCCTCCTCCAGCCCAATCTACCCCTCCAAATTCCCCGACAACGACCCCAAATCCCCAAAATAAATTAGACCTACTCAAAGCCGAGTTGGAAGCTAAACTAAAAAACCTCAATGCGCAGGACTTGCCCCCTGATGCCTCCATGATCAGAAATGACATCCAGCGTTTGCAAGAAGATATCGCGCGTAGCCGCCACACCTCTGCTAATTCTAAACTCTCCAGCGCGATTGCCAACAGTCCAATGGGCCGCATAGAATTTGATCAAAAGCAGTTGCGCGCCTATGGGACAGCTTATTGCAACAAGTACTTTGTCAGTTATGCTTTCCGCGATGACGATCATTTACGCATTGAAGATAAGGGAATCTCGCGCCGTGTGTGTAAGAATGAAAAATTAATGGCCTTTGAGCTGGCCTTTTACGATCATCTACAAGGTCTCTTCACCATCACGCGGGGCAAGAATACATTAATTTTAGACAATCAAAAAATGCAGATTTATTTACAGCACTAGCTATGCACCAAGTCAATCGTCTACTCACCTCTAAACACCGCGTAAAGGGTTCTCTTTTTTTAGGCTTTCTAATGCCTAGTGCGTGCTTTGAGAACACCCTAGCGCAATTACGCCAAGAACATCACAAAGCCCGTCATATTGTCTATGCCTATCGGCACATGCAAAATGGACGATTAGAGGAGGCTTTGCATGAGGCCAAAGAGCCTAAACATAGCGCGCAAGGCTTGCTAGAAATCCTACGCCATGAAGAATTATGTCAAAGCGCGGTCATCGTGGTGCGCTACTTTGGGGGGGTGTTGCTAGGCGTGGGAGGTTTAATGAAAGCCTATGCGACTAGTGTACAACTCTGTATCCAGGAAATGCGTGCTGCCCAAGCCCTCGAAATTTTTGAAGAGCCTTTATTGCGCTTTGTGCCCTATGCGCAACTGGATAGCTTACGCGCGCGGGCTAAAAAGTGTGCTGTGTTACTAGAAAAGCAAGCCCTGGAACCCGATGGAGTGTGGGTGAGCCTCAAGGGCGCGCAAGCGCATATGATTTTAGGAGAATAAATGGAAAATTGGTATCTTTGGCTCAAGATTGTGCATGTAATTGGGATCATTTCCTGGATGGCAGCTCTGTTTTATCTGCCGCGCCTATTGGTCTACCACCGCGAAAATAGCGATAAACACGAGTTTGTGGCCATTGTGCAGGTGCAAGAACAGAAACTCTATAGCTATATCGCCATGCCCGCGATGATCATCTCAGTCTTGAGCGGTTTAGCTTTACTCTATATTCTAGCTCCAGAAGTTTTTCACCACGGGTGGCTACACCTCAAATTACTCTGTGTGCTCATCTTGCTACATTATCACTTTATGTGTCGGAAATTCATCCGCGAACTGGGCAAAAATGCACATTACAAAAGCAGCCGGTTTTTCCGTTGGATTAACGAAGTGCCCACAATCTGCATGATCGTGATTGTCTTTTGCGTGGTAGGGAAATTCTTTTGAAGTCTGAGCGCGAACAGGACCAAAAAAAGATCATTGGCATGTTTAATGCCATTGCCAAGACCTACGACACCACCAACCGCATTTTGAGTTTCAGGCAGGACGAAAAGTGGCGCAAAGACGCGATTGCGCGCGCGTTGCGTTGGGTCTATGCCTTCAAGGGGGACTTGCAAAATTTAGCGGTGGGTGATGTGGCTTGTGGCACAGCCGATATGCTCTTACACATCGTCCAAGATTTGGAGCATAAGGGAAGTTTGGCGCGCATGTATGGGATCGATCCTTCTGAAGAGATGTTGCGCTTGGCTCAAGATAAAATCGCCAAACAAGCTCCCAAACAAGCTCCTATTCAGCTAGAATGTTTGGAAGCCAAAAATCTCTCTCCTCTTCAAAACGAAGAATTAGACCTGATCACCATCGCCTATGGTTTGCGTAATGTGCTCGATCGGCATGCCGCTTTGCGTGAATTTAGCCGCACCCTCAAAAAGGGGGGCGTGCTCCTCGTGTTAGAGTTTATGCGTTGCGATCAGCGCGGCATCTTGGGCACTTTGGCACATTTTTATACCTCCAAGATTTTGCCTATCATTGGCATGTTGCTCAGCCGCAATTACAGCGCATATGCCTACCTACCTGCCTCCATTGAAGACTTTATCAGTGTGGACGAGTTAGAAGACGAGTTGAACGCGGTAGGTTTGGAAGTGGTGGAAAAAAAGCACTACCTCTATAAAAGCGTTTCTTGCATTTTGGCGGTAAAAAACACTCAGGAACAGGCATGCACCTAGCCCTTTTTCAAATGGCGCGCTTTGAACAGGACTTTATCAAGGCCAATCTAGCCCAAATCCCCCAGGGTGCGCTCTGTCTCTTCCCCGAATATATCTTAAGCTCTTTCTTCTTGGATTTGCTCCAAGAAGACCCTGAGCATGCGCTCTCACAAGTCCAGAACCGCCAAGCCCAACTCCAAGAGCTCGCCTTCAAGAATGGCATACATTTCGTAATCCCCACTTTGAGCGCGCACCCTAATGGTCTGCTCAAAGAGATGGCATGGATTAGCCCTGAACATACAGAATTTGTACCGCAGCAACGCCTCATTGCCTTCGATCACTGGGACGAGCAGGGCTTTTTTGCTAACCTCAAACAAGACTTTAAACCCCCCCTTAGCTTTGTGCTAGAGGGGATTAAAATCGCCGCGCTCTTTGGTTTTGAGGTGCATTTTGACGCGCTGTGGCTGAAAATGCAAGAGGAGGGAGTAGACATGGTGCTCTTGAGTAGTGCGAGTGCCTTTGAGTCTTTTGAGCGTTGGCGGGCGGTGTGTAGCGCGCGCGCCTTTTGCAATTCAATGTTGGTCGCGCGTGCCAATCGCATTGGTATGGTGCGCCAGGAGTATTATCAGGGCGTGAAACACAATTTGCCTTGGCGTTTTTATGGGGATAGCTTTATCGCCCTGCCTAATGGGCAGATTAGCGATAGCTTGCAGGGGCAAAAGGGGGTGTTACATTTGGAAGTACACAAGGAATATTTAGACGCGTGGGCGCGTGAATGGGGCTTTAGAACCCCTCAAACTCATGTGGGAGAGAATCATGATTGATAAAAAGTTGTTGTTGAAAGATTTTGAGGGTGTGGTGGAGAATCTGCAAAAGCGCTTTGTAGACCCCCAAGTCTTGTTGGATTTAAAGGAGATATTACTAGAGTTTAAGGCTCAAAAACTCCAGCTCGAAGAAGCGCAAGCCTTTCAAAACAGGATTTCTAAGGATTTTTTTCAGACCCAGCGCCAAAATGACCCACAAGCTAGCGATCTCAAAGCCTCTTTAGAGGAGAACAAAAGTAAAGTAACACGCCTGCAAACCCAAGTCAACACCCTAGAAGAAAAACTAGACACACTTCTAGCAGGGTTGCCCAATCTGCTCGACCCTGCTACCCCCTTTGGTAAGGACGAAAGAGATAATGTAGAGATTAAAAGGGTGCTAACCCCCAAGAGTTTTGATTTCCCTCCCCAAGAACACCATATTTTAGCTCAAAAAAATGGCTGGATCGAGTTTGAGCGTGCGGTGAAAATCTCTAAGAGTCGTTTCAATGTTTTACGCGCGCAGGGGGCCTTGGTGCATAGAGCTCTAGCAAATTTTATGCTCGACTCCAATGCTGCGCGCGGGTTTGAAATTGTGAGTCCACCCGTGATTGTGAATACCACAAGCCTTTTTGGCACAGGCCAGTTGCCTAAGTTTCAAGAAGACCTTTTTAAGGTTGAGGGCGAATCCTTATTTTTGATCCCCACTTCTGAGGTGAGTTTGACCAATCTCTACGCCGATGAGATTTTACGCGTGGAAGATTTGCCCATCATGATGACTGCCTGCACGCCCTGCTTTCGCAAAGAAGCGGGTAGTGCGTCTAAAGACACGCATGGAATGATCCGCCAACATCAATTCGACAAGGTCGAATTGGTCGCACTCACCCACCCTGATGAGAGTGCGCGCATGCAAGAAAAAATGTTGGAAGCGGCTAGCGCGATTCTTTGCGCCCTAGAATTGCCTCATCGTTTTGTGCAACTTTGCAGTGGGGATTTGGGATTTAGTGCGAGCAATACAGTGGATATTGAGGTGTGGTTACCTGGGCAGAATTGTTATCGCGAAATCAGCTCGGTGTCTAATACGCGCGATTTTCAAGCCCGACGGGCTAAAATCCGCTACAAAGAGGGTAAGAAAAACGCGCTAGTGCATACCCTCAATGGTTCTTCTCTAGCTATCGGGCGCACCTTAGTCGCGCTCATGGAAAACCACCAGACTCGCGATGGGGATATTCATGTTCCCAAAGCTTTAGAACCTTATTTAAAATCTTGGGTGTGAGATGGTAGACGAACCTCAAAATAACCCTAAGAAATCCCTCTTCCCCTCTTTGATTCAGGCGATTAGGGGAGTTTTTAGCCACACTACTTATGAGCGTATTACCGACACCATCACAACTCTCAAAAGTCGTCCCAAACTGCTCTACGGAGTGGGGGGAGGGGTGCTCGCTCTAGTGCTTTTGATCGTTGGTCTCTCCATCATGACTCACTACAAACACCGTAATGAACGCAAGGAATTATTAGAAACAGAAGGCCAGCTTCAAAAAGAGCGCGAGAAAAGCGCATCCACCCAAGAAGATGAACTGGCCTATTTGCCCACCTTGAGCGACGCTAATTCCATTCCTTTGAGCAATGAGGAAGAGATCAATGCTCTCATTACCAAGGCGGATATCCTTTACCAACGAGGACAACACCAAGAGGCGCTCAAAATTTTCAATGATATTTCACGCATGTCCTCTAGTATCGCTAACCACAATTTGGGCGTGATTAAAATGCGCGAACACGACTACACCGGTGCGCTCGCTGCTTTCAACAATGCAATTCAATCCGGACAAAATACCAGTGTAAATGCGATCAATGCCATGGTGGCTTCTTTTTATCTCAACAATATGGACCTTTACACTCGTTATCTCAAGCTCACCATGCAACACCTCCCAGAAATTGCCCACCAACCTGTTTATGCCTATGCCTATTCTCTAGGTCTCTACTATGGGGGGCACTATTTTGAAACGCTCTCCACTCTCACCCACTCTAATTCAACGGTCTTCAAACCCGCGCGTCAACGCTTGGCTAGTAAGATATACCTGCTCTTTGGAGATGCGAAAAACGCTTTGGATAATCTCAATTCCATCGCCACACACAAGGATCAAAAGGCACTAGGCTTGCTCTATGCTAGATTGGGGCGTTATACGGAAGCTTTAGAGCATCTCAGACGCTATGCAAATCAATATCCTGACGATCTGAGTGCACTGATGGCCATGGAAATCATTTCCCTCAAAGTAGGCGATTTTCCCGAAGTTAGTAATATTTTGGGTTTTTTGAGCCAGCATGGTAGCAATGATCCCAATGAGTTGAAAATCCTCAGCGACACTTATCCTATTGTTCCCGTTCTCAACGCGCGTTTTTTTGACATTAACACCGTGCGACGCGACTTTTGGGAGAATAATTTTAGAGAGAGCATTGGGTTACCCATTTATCGGATTTTTTTCTACTACGCCCCCTTCAAACTTGTGGATGTTAAGCGTGGACTCCAAAACATTCAAGAGGGAGTGTCTTTTGTAGATACGGATGGCATTAAAGATTTTCAAAGAGCTCTCAAATCGCTAGAAACGGGGAACAATATCAGTATTTCCAATCAATACACCATTGCAGCCCTTAAGGATATAGGGAAATCGCATTTAAGAAGCGCTTTAAACCAACTCAAACTAGCCCTGCAAGCTAATCCCAATAATGCCGTTAGTCATTACAACATGGCGCTTGTCTACGCACAATTAGAAGATTTTAATCAGGCAAGTTTCCATTTCAAAAAATCCTATCACTTAGATAGTCGCAATGTATTGGCAGGAATTTTTACAGTATTAGCCGGGCGACTTAATTATGAAGACACCAGTGCTTTTTTAAAACATCTCACTACAGATTTTCAAGCCATGAGCTTTTCTGACAAAATTCAGCGGGCTTTTTTGCATTCCTTCATTGCCTATCTCAATAACGCGAATAACGATGATTTAGAATGGCTTAATCGGGTGCAAAGACCTCTGAAAATTTACTATGCGCTCAATATCGCCTACGCGCACCAGGCACAGGACAAACGACGCTTGGTGAGCAGTTTCAAAGCTCTGCAAGCCATGCAACCCAACAATATGCTCACCAATCTTTTTTATCAAATGATGCTCAAATACCGCGCTGATATTAAACAAATGTTGGGGGCTTATGCTTTTTTGACTGACAAAAACATGGATTGGGAAGAACTGATGCATGGACCCCTCTTAGCCCGCAAGATGTATATCTACTTGGGCTTTATTACCGGGCTATTAAACCAGCAAGAAGAAACATTGACCCTGCATTTGAGTGCAACCCAAGACAAAGAACTTAGCACGGACCTCATGCGTATGCTGGGTCTGATCAGCATTTTTCAGAAGAAATATGAAAAGGCGATCGGTATCTTCAATTTTCTCATTAATAAGCGTCAAGAAATCGATGCAGAACCCCTCATGCTTGCTAGCCTAGCCAACATTGCCCTCAAGCGCTATAGCGATGCGGCTCTGATCTTGGAGTTTGCCAAGACTCAATTGCCCGGTAATTACGATATCCGCTATGGTTTGGGATTGCTCTACCAACAAGCAGGCAATTTGGAGGCAAGTTTAAACCACTTCGGAGCTATCAAGGATAAAAAATTCCAATCCACATATCTCGATTTTGCGCTCCAAATGCCCACAAATCGCCAGGATTTCCGAACACCCAAACTTTTGCAAAGTATTCACGCTGCTTCCAAAGACCTCAAATCCCAAACTAACTCCACTTCAAAAGACTCCCCATGAGTGCCCAACTCCTAGCGGGACTTAATTCACCTCAACAGCAGGCCTGCATGCACCTAGAAGGCCCCCTACTCATTTTGGCTGGAGCGGGCAGTGGAAAAACCAAAACCCTAACCACTCGTCTAGCTTACATGCTCGCCCACGCACAGGTGCACCCTGAACAGACTCTCACCTTAACTTTTACCAACAAAGCCGCGCGCGAGATGAAAACGCGTGCTAGTGCGCTTTTACGTGCTTGCGGTTACACACATGGCATAAGTCCCATACTCACGACTTTTCACCAATTTGGACTTTTTTTTCTCAAGCAGCATGCCCACTTGCTAGGGCGAAGGGATTTTAAACTCATTTCTCCCCAAGAGGCCAAGACCTTAAGCAAAGAGATGATTCTCAAACTCAAGCCTCCTCACATGGAAGAGCGTGCCTACCTAACCCACACACTCAAGAGTATTTCCATGCTCAAAAACCACCAGGTCGTTTTGCAAGATTGCTACCCAGATGTCCAAAAAGCCTATCAAATTTACCAAGCTTTATTGCGCCAACATAATTTTCTCGATTTGGACGACTTGCTCGCCCTCCCCTATTCCCTGCTAGAAGCAAACTCAGAATTAGCCATCTATACTAGCCAACGCTACACCTTTATTATGGTGGATGAATACCAAGACACCAACCCTCTGCAATTCAAGCTTTTACAACAACTCTGCACCACCCATCAAAATCTGTGCGTGGTGGGCGACGATGATCAGAGTATTTATGGCTTTAGAGGGGCAGATATTAATAATATCCTAGACTTCCAAGATCAATTCCCTCAAGCCAAAGTGATCAAATTGGAGCAAAACTACCGCTCTTCTCAGGATATTGTCCAATGCGCTAACACTCTGATTAAACACAATCTTCACCGCCACCCCAAAATCCTCTTCAGCCACAACCCTACCCATGCCAACCAACGCCTACTCTTCAAGCACTTTCACAATCCCCACGAAGAAAATAGTTTTCTCACAAGCGCGATTCAAGAATGTGCCAAGCGGGGGATACCCTACCATGAGATGGCCATCTTATACCGCTTTAACACCCTGTGTAAGGGCATTGAAGAGAGTTTGCGGCGTGCGCAAATTCCCTATAGAGTGGTGGGAGGCACGGGTTTTTTTGAACGCACAATCATTAGGAATCTGCTCGCTTATTTGAAATTGATTGTCAACCCTGATGATGAGAGCTGTTTGGCACGCATTCTCAATACTCCTCCTAGAGGCATTGGCGTAAGTAGTCTGGAAAAGCTTAAAGGGTTTTCTCAGAAACACCATTTAAGCATTTACCAACTCTATCAACAAAATCTCTTAGGAGAGGTGCTAGGTAAGCGTGCACGCGAAGCATTGATGCAACTATACGCTCTGTTAGAATTCTTGGCCTCTTACAAAAGTGCTGCCGTGCTACGCGCTCTCTTGCAAGCACTGCCCCTAGAAGCGCGCTGTTCAGATGAAGAATTAGAACACATCGAGGGATTAGAGAGCATGCTTGAAGAGTATTTTGAGGAATCGGAGGCGAGCCTAGAGGGATTTTTAGAGCAAAGCATTTTGGAAGAACCCAGTCCTAAAACCTCTCAAGCCCTCTCTTGCATGAGCGTGCACGCAGCTAAGGGATTGGAGTTTAAAGTAGTCTTTGTGGTGGGTTTTGAAGAGGGCTTTTTTCCCTACTACAAGGCAGATTTAGAGGAAGAACGCCGCCTTTGTTATGTGGCTATTACGCGCGCTAAAGAAGAATTGTATTTGTGCAGCACACAGGAACGGGTGTATTTCAACACTTTGCAGCAGAATTTGCGTCCTTCAACCTTCTTAAAAGAAGCTAAACTATTCATCAAAGGTCGCTAATGCGCGCTCTCTGCCTTGTCCTTTTGTATATCCAGCTCCTTTTGGCTGATCCACTGAACCTCATTGCCCAGCACATCCAAGAGGCTTACGAACATTTTTACCAGCATTACCATTTCCATGTGAGTCGTGTGCAGGTGCAACTAGCCAGCGGAGATATAGCGCGTTTGCGCGCATTTTTAGCCCCCTATGAAAGCAATGCGCAAGCCCCCTTTAGCTTACGTCCCCAGCAATTCTTAAAGAAAGAGGGCTTGGTGCGTGTGGGTGAGGCCTTGCTCAAATACCAAGTAATCGCCGATATGCAGGTGTATAAAACCAAAAGCGCCCTTAAAAAGGATGTCAATCTGGATTCGCATAACACCTATGTGCTCAGTGTGCCCTTTGAGCAATTCAATACCATGCCTTTGGATAGCTCTTACATCAATAATAGTAGCACCAAAAGTTTTTTGGGTGCAAATACTCTTTTGAGTGTAGACAAGGTCGCCCCTAAGATTTTAGTCTATAAGAATGAAATTTTTAGCGCGACCCTCATTAGCGGATCGATCTCTTTAGAAACCTCTCTACAAGCTTTGCAAAATGGGAGCTTAAATCAGGTGATCGAGGCTTTAAATGTGGAGAGTAAAAAGCGCGTGCAGGTAAAGATCACGGGGCTACTCAAAGGAGAGGTACTATGAAATTGGTCGTGGGAATCAGTGGGGCAAGTGGGACACAACTCGCGCTCAAATTCTTAGAACATGTCCCCAAAGAATACGCCCTCTTTGTGGTAGTGAGCCGGAGTGCTAAACGCGTAGCACGCGCCGAGGCCAAGATCGATCTCAAAAGCACGCTTAAAGAGTGGCAACGCCCCCTAGAAATCTTTGAAGAATCCCAAATTGATGCGCCCATCGCTTCGGGGAGTTTTGGCGCACACGCCATGGCGATCATTCCTGCGAGTTTAAATATCATCGCCAAGATCGCGCATGGCATTTGCGATGAATTGATGAGTCGCACTGCAGCCGTGATGCTTAAGGAGCAAAAAAAACTCGTAATTGCCCCTAGAGAGCTACCTCTGCATAGTATCGCCCTAGAAAACTTGCTCATTCTAGCGCGCGCGCAAGTTATCATCGCTCCGCCCATGCTCACCTACTACACCCAGCCTAAAAACCTAGAGAGCATGGAGCTTTTTCTAGTGGGCAAGTGGTTAGACGCTTTGGGTATTGAAAATCAACTTTACACGCGCTGGGGGCAACCATGTTAGAACACTGCGCCATTTATCCGGGCACTTTTGATCCCATCACTAACGGACATTTGGATATTATCCAGCGCGCTAGCGCGCTCTTTGGGGAGCTAGTAGTGGCTATCGCGCGCTCTAAGGCTAAATCACCTATGTTTAGTTTAGAGGAACGCCTGGAAATGATGCGCTTGAGCATTGCACCTTTAACAGGAGTGGAGTGTGTGGGCTTTGAGGGTTTGCTAGTGGATTTGGCCAGGGAACGCAACGCGCGCTACATTATCAGAGGACTTAGGGCGGTGAGTGATTTTGAATTCGAGTTTCAAATGGGTTATGCTAACAAGTCTTTGAACCCACAATTAGAAACTCTCTATTTCATGCCCGCCTTGCAAAACGCTTTTATCAGTGCTTCTGTCGTGCGTGCTATCTTAGCCCACAAGGGGCAAATTACCCACCTAGTGCCCGCCAGTGTGGTGGATTTCATCCAAAAGAGGGGCCATGTGGATCGCGCTTGAGGGGGTGGATACCAGTGGTAAGAGCACTCAACTTAATTTACTTAAACCCTTTTTTCCAGAGGCGATTTTTAGTTTAGAACCAGGGGGCACGCCTTTAGGGGTGCAACTACGCCATGCTGCCCTGCATTGCGCCCTTTCCCCCCAAACTCAATTTCTCCTCTTTTTAACCGATCGCGCTCTGCATTTAGAAGAGGTGATCAAACCCAACGCACATAAGTGGATTTTCAGCGATCGCTCTCTTGTTTCGGGTTTGGCATATTCTGGCTATAGCTTAGAGTACGCATGGGAGCTACACCGCACGCATAATGTAGACTTATTGCCCGACATGGTTTTGTTATTAGAGTTGGATTCGCGCACACTAAGATCGCGTTTGCGCGCGAAAAATCCCGATGGAATCGAGGTTAGAGGAGTGGATTTTCTGATGAGTGTGCAAGAACGCCTTAAACAAGCTTGCGCTTTATTGGGAGTGCGCACAGAATCCATTGATGCTTCTAAGAGTGTGGAGGAGGTGCATAAAGTGGTGCTTGAAAAAATCCATGCGCTGTGTGCTCTGTGAAGGGTGGGTGCGTCCCTTTGGCTTAGTGTGTGCACGTTGCGATTCGCGCCTAGAACCCCAGATTTTGGTGCGCGAAATGGAGGGGATTGCTATCTATGGTTTTTATTTCTATGATGAAATAGA
Organism: Helicobacter salomonis; assembly: GCF_900197775.1. Lineage (NCBI taxonomy): Bacteria > Pseudomonadati > Campylobacterota > Epsilonproteobacteria > Campylobacterales > Helicobacteraceae > Helicobacter > Helicobacter salomonis. The sequence continues at coordinate 20,777 of NZ_FZMA01000004.1, read as the reverse complement.
AATGCTTTTAAAGAGCAAATATTATGATATCGGGAGTCGGATTTTAGCCCTTTTAGCCCGCAGGGCGGGACAAGCCTTTAAAAAAGAGATCAGGCCCTCTTTGCAACTTCCCACAAAACTTCAAGGCATCGCCATTGATGACATGCCCAAAAGAGCCTATTCTCATAGTGCGGTGATTCTCAGGGGGTTTTGTCAAGAAAACAAGCTACCTGCGCTCTATAACCAACTTAGGGCTACTAAAAATATCGCTTATGCAGGGAGGAGTCGTAATTTTCGCCAAAGCCACCCCAAAGACTTTATTTTTAAGGGGACAATAGGGGATTACTTTTTAGTCGATGATATTTTCACCACAGGGACGACCATGCAACAAGCCCTGCAAACCCTAGCACACGCTGGGGTACGGGTGCATTTTGGATTGGTGCTTGCACAAGCTAGGTGTTGAATTTACGAGGCAAATTATAGCGGCGGCGTTTTTCCCAAAGAGATTTACGGCTAATGCCTAGTTGTTTAGCCAGTTGCGTGTCTGTATAAAAGGGACCAAACTGCACAATGGCATGCTTTTCATAGTCCTGAATGGAGAGCAGCTCCAAAGGCATGCTAGAGGGTTCCTCTGCTTCCAAGGTAATAACAGGCTCAAAATCCAAGGAGCCCGCGCCCACAAAAGAGAGAATAGCTTGTTTATCGCGCAGGGCTCTGAGGCATTTATCACGTTCCGTGCCTTTAAGCGTTTCTAGGTGGGTGGCATAAAATGTTCCCTGCATTAACTCCAAAGGAGTGTGCTTGAGCGAGAAAAACTCCAAATCTAAACGATGGATGCGCGCATAGTTCAAGACAAAGAGGTCTGCGCTGCTCTGAGTATGGCTATGCACCACAAGGGGTAAAGGGTGCTCTACATGCGCGCTTAAATCTTGTTGGGTCAGCATAAAATCCAAATATTTGTCGTAGGCACGCGCGCGTGCCAAAGTCTCCTGATAGGATTTGTGATAGGTAATCTTACGGATCAGATCGTCCATTTTAAAGGGCTTGAGGATGTAATCGCGTGCACCTGCTTGAATGGGGCGATTCACGCTATCCTCACTGATAAAAGAAGCCATCATGATGGTGATAGCCTTAGAATTCTTGCGTACAAAGTGTTCACAGCGATCTACACAGACTTTAGAGGATACCAACACCACATCGTAATCCTCTTTGAAATTATGGAAGATGCTCGACACACTCTGGCATCGATAACCCAAGCCTGCTAGGGCATTGGAGATACTTTGGGCTAGGTGGACTTCATCCTCGATAATCAATACCTTTTCAACTTTTTTCATGCCATTTTTGGGGGACAGATTTTAGTTTGCACCAACGCCTGCGCGCCCATGCCCTCCTTTCTTCCGATGAATCCAAGATTTTCTGTTGTTGTAGCCTTAAGATTGACTTGATGGGGTCGTATGTGTAACAAACTAGCTACACTTTGGCAGATGCGTTCCCTATAAGGCTCGATTTTAGGAATTTGAGCTAGGAGCGTGAGGTCTACACTCTCTACGCTATGCCCCATACCTTGGGCTAACCCATAGAGTTCTTTGACCATGATCGTAGAATCCAAGTTAATAAATGCCCTATCTTGATCGCTATAATACATTCCAATGTCTCCTCCCTGGATCGCTCCCAAGAGCGCATCGCTCAACGCATGTAAGAGCACATCTCCATCGCTATGGGCTTTTAGCCCTAAGTATTGGCAATCGCCAGGTTCAATCAGCACGCCTCCTAGTTTTAAAGGCTTGTTGGATTCAAAGGCATGCACATCAAAACCTATCCCAACGCGTTGGGTAGGAGGGTCTAGCAGGGGGGCGAGCATGGCCAAATCCCATGCACTGGTAAGTTTGTGTAGATGAGGGCTACCCTGTATGAATTCCACACGCGCTCCCGAATGCAGCAACGCGCTGCTTTCATCACTAAAGCTACCCAATGTGTAGGCTTTTTGGAGTGCGGAAGTCAAGCAAATCTGGGGGGTTTGCACACAAAGAACGTGATCTCGTATTAAGGGTTTATGCTCATAGACAAGAGTATCTGTAGGAGGTAGGGCAGGGGCCACACCCTCTGGAGCGTGGGTACGCATGTTTTCCAAAAGTTCAGAGAGAACACACATGTCTAGCCCAAAGCGTGCTACATCGCTCACCACTACAAAGCGGCTTTCTACATGCTCTAGGGCATTTCGCACACTCTCTTGACGACTCTTTCCCCCTAACACTACAAGAGCATCTGGGAGTCGTTGCTGCACATACACCTGCTCAATACGATGACTTACCACTAAAATAATGCGCTCAAAACACCCCAAACGCTCAAATTGTTCATACACCCTTTGCCACAAGGGCACTCCGCGCACAAGTAACCATTGCTTTTTAAGACCAGCCCTTCCCAAACTCTCTGCAAAGCGCATCCCCTTCCCCGCTGCAGCCAAAATTAGAGTAAGCCCCATTGGTCTGAAAGTGCTCAAATCAGAGTCCAATACCTCAACCTTTTCTGCGAAGTATTTATTATAATGCCCTAAATTTTAAAGTAGCTTAAAATTGAATTTCCGCGCAAATCCTTTCTAAGAGATACTACCAATAGGAACACTTAAGAGATAGCATACAAAAGTGTGCTAGTCTTAGAGAACTTTTCTATAAAGGAGTAGCATGAGTCGTGAGTACTGCGCCAAACGCGCCAACGATCCCATTAAAACCCAGTTGCACTACGCTAAAAAGGGCGTGATCACCGAAGAGATGGCTTATATTGCCAATGTGGAGGAAGTTAGTCCGGAATTGGTACGCTCTGAAGTGGCACGCGGGCGTTTGATCATTCCGGCGAATATCCAACACCAAAATTTAGAGCCCATGGGCATTGGAATCGCGTTAAAAACTAAGATTAACGCCAATATTGGCAGTTCTGCCATCATCCACTCGGTGGATGAAGAAGTACAAAAACTCCAAGTGGCTATCAAATACGGAGCAGACACGGTGATGGATCTCTCCACCGGGGGGGATTTAGATACGATTCGCCAAGAGATTATCAATGCCTCCAGTGTGCCTATCGGCACCGTGCCGATGTATCAAATTTTGCACGATGTGAACAACGATGTGATGAAACTAGACATCGACACGATGTTAGGGGTATTAGAAAAACAAGCTAAGCAGGGGGTGAGTTATTTTACCATCCACTGCGGGTTTTTACTTGAGCACATGCCCTTTGTGAGCAAGCGCAAAATGGGCATTGTGAGTCGAGGGGGGAGTTTAATGGCCTCTTGGATGATGCATTATCACAAACAAAACCCCTTTTATGATGCCTTTGATGATATTCTTGCCATTTGTCAGCAATACGATGTGAGTTTGAGTTTGGGGGATTCGCTACGCCCGGGTTGTTTAGCCGATGCGAGCGACACCGCCCAATTTGCCGAGTTGAAAGTATTGGGTGAGTTGGCACAACGCGCTTATAAAAAAGATGTGCAGGTGATGATTGAGGGTCCTGGACATGTGCCCTTGAATCAGATCGAACGCAATGTCAAGCTCCAACAGGAGTTTTGTAACCAAGCTCCCTTTTATGTGCTAGGACCTTTGGTTACCGACATTGCTGCTGGCTACGATCATATCGCTAGTGCGATTGGGGCATGTGTAGCCGCGTGGAAAGGAGTAGCAATGCTCTGTTATGTTACGCCCAAAGAGCATCTAGGCTTGCCCAATGCCAAAGATGTTAGAGAGGGGATTCTAGCCTACAAAATCGCCGCCCATGCTGCCGACATCGCACGAGGTCGGATAAACGCACGCGTGCGCGATGACTTGATGAGCGATGCGCGCTACGCTTTCGAGTGGAACAAGCAGTTTGAGCTCGCCCTTGACCCAGAGCGTGCGCGTGAATACCACGATGAAGCTCTACCTCAAGAAGTATTTAAAGAAGCAGAATTTTGCTCCATGTGCGGACCCAAGTTTTGCAGCTATAAGGTGAGTCAAGAAGTGTTCAAGCGCTATAATAAAGATGCGCAGGGAGCTTAGTTCTTGTGCGAGGAGGTGATGTAGTAATAGATTGCCTTGATCTCATCAGGAGTGAGGTTGTATTTAGGCATGATGGATCGTCCCCGCTCTAGGGCACTTTTGAAGCGCTCAAAGCTCAGGTTGTAGATGGGGGGGGCGCTGAAGATGCGTTCTTTGTTGTGATGGACATAGCGGGTAATTACTCGCTCCTCCCCTAATAAGCCGTGGCATTTTACACAGCTGATGTCTCTAGGGTTCTTATATAGCTCTTTACCATACTCCAAAATGGTGATGAAGCTGTTGTCTTTGTTTTTGGGTGTGTTCTGCGCACCCATGCCAAATCCGCCTAAACATAGCCATGCAATCATCGCTCGACGCATACCAGCCCCTTTCAGAGAATTTTGACTATAATAGCGCAAAAATTTCTTAGGATGGACATGGTCTTACTGAATGGGCAGGCCTTAGCAAAACACAAAGAGGAAACTTTGCAAGAGGAGGTGGCACGCCTGGGCATGGCACCTGTTTTGGCGGTGGTGTTGGTGGGAGATAATCCAGCCAGCCAGCTTTATGTGCAGATGAAAGCTAGGGCATGTGCACGGGTGGGGATTACCTGTCAGATTCAGCGCCTAGGGGAGTCTACGCCGCAGAGTGAACTTTTAGAGATCTTGCGCACACTCAACCACGATTCGCAGGTGCATGGAATTTTGGTCCAACTCCCTCTGCCCGCACACATGGATACGCGCGAAATTTTGGAGGCCATCGATCCTAGTAAGGATGTAGATGGTTTTCACCCGCTCAATGTGGGACGGGTTTATTCAGATAGTCTGCTCAGGGGCTTTTTGCCGGCTACAGCGATGGGGGTCATGCAGCTTTTGGAACATTATCAAGTTCCCATTAGGGGACAGGATGTGGTCATTGTGGGGGCAAGCAATATTATTGGCAAGCCCCTAGCTTCCTTGATGCTCAATGCAGGGGCTAGCGTGAGTGTATGTCATATTCTCACGAAGGATTTGCGCATGTACACCCAAAAGGCAGATATTGTGTGTGTGGGTGTAGGTAAACCCGGACTCATCGGTCCAGATTTACTCAAAGAGGGGGCAGTGGTGGTGGACATTGGGATTAGCAAGCAGGGGGATAAGGTTGTAGGCGATGTGGATTTTGAAGCGGTGCACCACAAAGTCAGCTACATTACCCCTGTACCCGGCGGAGTAGGGCCTATGACCATTAGCGCCCTCTTGCAGAACACGCTTTTAGCTGCTCAATCTAGCTTGTTGGAGCGTTCATGCTAAAAACCTTATCGCGTTTTGCGTCTAGTTGGGTGGGGACAATTATCTTGGTGCTTTTGGCGATCTTCTTCGTCGCACAAGCTTTCATTATCCCCTCGCGTTCGATGGTGGGGACTCTCTATGAGGGGGATATGCTCTTTGTAAAGAAGTTTGCCTATGGAATCAGTATCCCCAGACTTCCATGGCTAGATATCCCGCTCTTGCCAGATTTTAAGGGAAATGGGCATTTGATAGAGGGGAAGCGCCCCAATCGGGGCGAGGTGGTGGTCTTTATCCCCCCTCAAGATAAGGGTTACTATGTCAAACGCCTTTTTGCGGTAGGGGGTGATGAGGTCATTTTCAATCAGGACGGCTTTTACCTGCGCCCTTTTGAGAGTGAGAGTGATCCCACCTATATTACTAAGCGCTTTCCTCACCATAAAATTAAGCAGTTTTTAGGGAGGGATTTTGTCTTTGCTCCCTATGCTTCAGAGCACAAAGGAATTTTTTACGCCCGAAACAATCAGACTTTTCAGGTCATGCGAGCTCTCTACCACCATCAATTTGGTGCTAAGGGCATGTCCGTGAGCATGCAGGAGATGGACTTGGGTGATGAGGTAGTATTTTATACCAAAGTTAAGCCCGATCACTTCTTCATGATCGGGGATAATCGGGACGATAGCAGCGATTCACGCTTTTGGGGAAGTGTGTCCTATAGCCATATTGTGGGCACGCCATGGTTTGTCTACTTTAGTATTAACTTAACCAATAGCCAGGACATGCATAGCCCTAAGGAAATCTTTAAAGTGCGTTGGAAGCGCATGTTCAAGAGTTTGCAGGGCTTAGAGGCGTTGGCGGCTAAAGGGAAGTGAATGGAAGTGTTACTAGGTTGTGATCATGCAGGGTTAGATTTAGCAGAGTTTTTAGAGAGACTTCTGAAAGAAGAAGAGGCACGGCTTAAGATATACAAACCCCCCAGGGGCACTCAAGTAGATTACCCCGATATTGCCCAGCAACTTGCCCGGGATTTGCACGAAGAAGCTGTAGGGGTTCTAGTGTGTGGAAGTGGGATTGGCATGAGCATCGCATGCAATAAAATACCTCGCATACGAGCGGCGCTGTGTACGGATGCTTACATGGCAAAAATGGCGCGCTTGCATAATGATGCTAATGTGCTCTGCTTGGGTCAGAATGTGGTTGGCTTTGGAGTGGCGCAGAGCATTTTACATGCGTTTTTACACACGGCATTTGAGGGAGGGCGGCATGTGCGCCGAATCGCTAAATTAGAGGACATCCGCCTATGCTAGCCCAATGGATGATCATCACCCTCATTGTGTTGTTTGTTACCTATATGGCTATTCGTGCGTTTTTCTACCGCTCAGTGGCTAAACGACAAGAAAAATACGCTGCATCTATGAAGCTCACCTTGCAGGAGGCGGAGGTGTTGATTCAAAAACACCAATTGCAGCTCCAACGATCTCTAGGAAATATTGATATCTTGACCCATGAAATGAATGCGCTCAAGGATGAAGTCAAGGTGCTCAAGCAGCGCAACGCCCAATACCGCCTCGAAACCGATCAATACAAAGCTCGTATTCGTGAGCTAGAACAAAAAATTGAAGCGTTATTGTAAGGAGATCGATGTTTACTCAAAAACTCAAAGCCCAACTCCAAGAGACTATTAGAGAAGTCAAGGACTATCCTAGGAGTGGTATTCTATTCAGAGATATCACCCCGCTCATCAACCATCCCGTGCTCTTTTCCAGATTAATAGACACCTTAAAACTGCGCTACCAGCATCACAGCATTGATTTTGTGGTGGGTATTGAAGCGCGGGGCTTTATCTTGGGTGCAGCACTTGCTTATGCATTGGGGGTGGGCTTTGTGCCCATACGCAAAAAAGGCAAATTGCCTTTTAAAACAATTAGCGCACAATATCAACTCGAATATGGTAGCGATAGTGTAGAGATGCACACAGACGCATTTCGAGAGATCAAAGACGCGCATGTCTTGCTGATAGATGATTTAATCGCAACAGGGGGCACGGCCCTAGCCAGCTTAGAGCTTTTAGCGAGATTACAAGCGAAGTGTTTGGAAGCATGTTTTCTGATCAATTTGCAGGAGTTAGGGGGTTTAGATAAGATGGCAGAAAAAGTCAATACATTTAGCGTTCTGGAGTATCCATGCTAAATCTTCAAAGTGGGCATTGATGGAAGCTTATATTATAGAGCTGTGGAACCAATATGCGCCCACTTGGGGTTATTTGATTCTCTTTTTTTGGAGTATTTTGGAGGGCGAAATTGGCTTGATCTTGGCTGGTATTGCATGCTATTCTGGGCATATGCATCTTTTATGGGCGATCTTAGTCGCTGGCTTGGGAGGTTTTACTGGGGATCAGATCTATTTTTACATCGGACGCACCAGTAAAGCTTACATCAATAAAAAGTTAGAAAAACAGCGGCGTAAGCTCGCCCTAGCGCATTTGCTCTTGCAAAAATATGGTTGGTTTGTGATCTTTATCCAACGCTACATGTATGGCATGCGCACCATCATTCCTATCAGTATCGGGCTGACGCGTTATAGCGCACTGAAATTTGCTATTATCAATCTACTGAGTGCTTTTGTGTGGGCTTCGATCACGATTGTGTTGGCATGGTTTTTTGGAGAGCAGATTTTCCAAGTGCTCGAAGTGCTTAAGCGTTATCCCTACCTTGTTATATTACTATTAGTCTGCGTGCTGGGGTTTGTCATCTGGTATTTCCAAGCCCACACTAAGAAAATTGATAAAAAAATTCAAAGAGTCCAAAAAGGCTTAAAACTCAAGAAAGGATCGTAATGTTGCAGTTTAAGTTAGACCATGCGTCTTTTGAGCAGGCTAAAGCCGATGTAGCCGTTGTGTTTGTGGTGGAGAAAGACCTCAACCACCCATGGGTATATCATAAGGAAGTTTTAGAAACTTTCCACTACGAGGGTGAGGGGGTGTTTTTAGATCAGGCCCATAAAAGGTTGTATGTGGGAGTGGCGCACAATGATGTGCATCTCTTTAGAGAGGCGGCGTGTTTAGCCACTAAAACGCTGAAAAAATACCATTTTAAGAGTGTAAAAGTAGGGCTCTACGCGGCTAAGCACACCAATGGGGGTGAATGTCCCCTAGGGCAAACCATGTTAGCAATCTTTACAGGATTGCAATTTGGGCTCTACAATTACGAAGTGTATAAGAGCAAAAAAGAGACCGTGCATTTGAAAGAAGTCGTATTAGCCTTAGGGGAAGCCCATGAGTTTAAACACGAAGTCAAAACCCTAGAGCACAATTTAGAAAAGCTCCTGCACAAAGCCCATGTTTTAGTCGAACATGTGAACTTAGCGCGCGATTTGGTCAACACCCCCCCCGATGTGGCCAGCGCACCCTACATCGCTAAAAAAGCCCAAGATTTAGCTGAGAAAAACGGGCTAGAGTGTTTCGTGCACGGGGAGGATTATCTGAAAGAAAAGGGCATGAACGCCTATTTAGCGGTGAATCGCGCCTCTGCTAACCCCCCTCAACTCGTGCATGTGGTCTACAAGCCTAAGAATGCTAAGAAAAAGATTGTTTTAGTAGGCAAGGGCCTGACCTATGATTGTGGCGGGTTAAGTATTAAAACCGCGGAATACATGATCACCATGAAAGCGGACAAGGGCGGGGCGTGTGCAGTGCTAGCCACGATCAATGCTCTAGCCCACCTAAAGGTAGAAGCGGAAGTGCACGCTGTGTTAGGTTTGGCTGAGAACATGATCGCTGGAGATGCTTACCGTCCCGATGATATTTTGCGATCCAAAGAGGGCAAAACAATTGAAGTGCGCAACACTGATGCAGAAGGGCGCTTGGTGTTGGCCGATTGTCTGAGCTTCGCCCAAGATTTAGAACCCGATGTTCTCGTGGATTTTGCGACTCTCACGGGGGCTTGCGTGGTGGGCTTGGGTTCTTACACTAGTGGAATTATGGGCAATAATGAAGAACTCAAAAGCCAATTTGAGCACGCTGCGCTCAAAAGTGGGGAATTGGTCGCCAAATTGCCCTTTAACCGCCACTTGCGCAAACTCCTAGACTCCAAAATGGCAGATATTGCCAATATCACTCCCGTGCGCTATGGGGGTGCGGTGACTGCAGGACTCTTCTTAAACGAGTTTATCCGCGAGGAATACAAAGACAAATGGTTGCACATCGACATCGCTGGACCTGCTTACATTGAAAAAGATTGGGATGTGAATACCCCGGGTGCTAGTGGAGCGGGTGTGCGTATGTGCGTGGAATTTGTGTTAGAGAGTTTAAAATAGTGGGACTCTCCATTGGAATCGTAGGTCTGCCCAATGTGGGCAAATCGAGTTTATTCAACGCGCTCACCCGCAGTGCCCAAGCCCAAAGCGCTAACTACCCTTTCTGCACCATCGATCCCAATAAAGCCCTTGTAGATGTGCCCGATGCGCGCTTGGGTGAATTAGCGCGCATTGTCAAGCCTGAGCGTGTCCAACACTCAAGCGTAGAGTTTGTAGACATCGCTGGGCTCATCAAGGGGGCTTCTCAGGGTGAGGGCTTGGGAAATCAGTTTTTAGCGCATGTGCGTGAATGCGCCGTGATCTTGCATGTGGTGCGCTGTTTTGAAGATAGCGATGTGGTGCATGTCAACTCTGTGATCAACCCTTTAGCGGACATTGAAACTATTGAAATCGAACTCATTCTAGCCGACATCCAGTCTTTGCAAAAACGCTTAGAACGCCTAGAGAAGCTCGCTAAGAATTCTAAAGAGGCAGGGGCACAGTTGGAGCTTGCGCGCGCGCTTTTAGCGCATTTAAATGAATTAAGGCCCGCGAGTGCATTCGCACAAAAGGATCACCCCACTTTTTTAGAACTCGACCAAGAGCTGCGTTTTTTAAGTGCCAAGACGATGATCTATGTGGCCAATGTAAATGAGGCGCATGTGAGTGCGTTGAATGCGCATGCCTTAAGCGTGCAGGAACTAGCCAAAGCGAGGAAGACGGGCTTTGTGGGGCTGTGTGCCAAACTTGAAGAAGAGCTTGTGAGCATGGAGGAACTGGAGGCACAGGAGTTTTTGCAGAGTTTGGGCGTGGAGCAGAGCGGGTTGGATCAGATTATCCGCCTGGGTTTTGATGCGCTAGGGCTGATGAGCTATTTCACGGCTGGGGTCAAGGAGGTGCGCGCCTGGACCATTGCCAAAGGGTCTAAGGCACCAACAGCTGCAGGGGTGATTCACAAGGACTTTGAAAAAGGTTTTATCCGCGCTGAAACCATTGCCTACAAAGATTTTATCGCCTACGGGGGAGAACAAGGAGCCAAGGAAAAGGGTGCGTTGCGCATTGAGGGCAAGGATTACATTGTGCAAGATGGGGATGTGATGCATTTTAGGTTCAATGTATAGCCATGCTATAATGCGTTTATTCTGTTTAAGGAGAGTTTATGGCCAATAACCTCGCCCATATCGATCAAGTTACTAATTTACACCGCAATAATGAGTTGCAACTCTTGTGCTTTAGATTGGGCAAGAATAAAGACCTTTATGCCGTGAATGTCTTTAAAATCCGCGAGGTAGTGAAATACAATGGAAGTTTGACCATGATTAGTCATGAACCTAACTCACTGGTCGAAGGGCTCATTATCATCAGGGAGTTGACAATTCCCCTCATTGACATGAAGAAGTGGTTTTACTACGATAGTAATAATAAGCAGAAAGACCTGCGCCCCTTTAGAATCGAGAAAAGCCCCGATGAAAACGATATTATTATGATTTGCGAGTTTTCACGCTGGACCATTGGGGTGCGAATCTATGAGGCCGATCGTATTCTCAATAAGAAATGGACAGAGATCGAGCAGAGTGCGGGCGTGGGAGGCAATACGGGTAATTCCAAGTTAGTGAGTCGCACCCGTTATTTTGATGGGCGGCTGGTGCAGGTGGTGGACATTGAAAAGATGCTCACCGATGTCTTCCCTTGGATTGAGGAGGAGAGCCATGAAGAGTTGAGTAGACTTTCACAACTCTACAGCGATAAAGTGGTTTTATTTGCCGACGATTCCCCCAGCGTAGTCAAGACCATGCAGGTGATTTTAGACAAATTGGGCATCAAGCACATCGATTTTATCAATGGGCAGCAGCTTTTAAACTATCTCTTTGATAAAGACACGATCGTTGGGGATATTGGACTCATCATCACGGATTTAGAGATGCCAGAAGCGAGTGGATTTGAAGTGATTAGGCGTGTGAAGTCAGACTCGACGACAGCAAAGATTCCCATTGTTGTGAATTCTTCGATGAGTGGGAGTAGCAATGAAGAAATGGCGCGCTCCCTGCATGCTGATGATTTCATTTCTAAATCCAATCCTTTAGATGTTGAGCGCATTATTAAGCAATTCTTGCCTGTTAAAAGTCTTTAATGTTAGATTACCACGCGATTCCCTCACCCTGTTATGTGCTTGAACTGGCGAAATTGCAGCACAATTTAAGCATTTTGGAGCGAACACAGAGAGAAGCAGGCATCAAAATTTTACTCGCACTCAAGGGCTTTGCCTTCTGGCGGAGTTTTGAGTGGGTGCGTGCAAGTTTGCATGGTTGTTGCGCAAGTGGCGTGTATGAAGCTTTACTAGCCTATGAAGAATTTGGCTCCAGAGAGAGTGGCAAAGAAATCTGTGTCTTTAGTCCTGCTTTTAAACCCGGCGATATTGCGCAGATTTTGCCCATTGCAACTCATATCATCTTTAATTCTTTTGCCCAATACCACACCTATAAAGATTTGGTGTTCGCTAAAAACAAGAAGCTAGAAAAATTGGGGCTTTCTCCCATTAAAATGGGTCTGCGCATTAATCCTCTCCACAGCCGTGTACAACCCATAATCTATAACCCTTGCGCACCCCATAGCCGTTTGGGTATCACCCCTCAGGCCTTCGTGGAGGGTATGGCACACTATGGTTTAGAGGGAGTGAGTGGATTGCACTTCCACACCCATTGTGAACAGGACGCGCCTGCTTTGCAAGAAACCTTGGAGCATGTCTGCCGTCATTTTGGTGCAACTCTAGTACAGATGGAATGGCTGAACATGGGCGGAGGGCAGCATATCACTAAGGAGGGTTATGCCCTAGAGGTCTTGATATCAGCGGTGCAAGCACTCAAAGCAGATTATCCCAATCTCAAAGAGATTTTTTGTGAACCCGGAGAAGCAGTAGGCTGGCAGAGCGGCTTTTTGCTCTCTAGTGTGGTGGATATTGTGCACAATGGGGCACAGATTGCGATCTTGGATGTGAGCATCACCAATCACATGCCCGATTGTTTGGAAATGCCCTATAAGCCAGATCTGTTCAAGGTAGCTAAAGATGGCAGCATAGAGGAGGCATGTGAGATAGGGGCATTTAGCTACTTTTTAGGGGGAGCAAGCTGTCTAGCTGGGGATTTCATCGGCCCTTATTGTTTTGAAACCCCCTTGAAAGCGGGCGATCGAATTGTCTTTAAAGACATGTTGCATTACACGATCGTCAAAAATAACACTTTCAACGGTATTGCCCTGCCCGCCCTAGGGATGCTAGCCCATGACAAGTTCACATTACTCAAAAGCTTTGAGTACATGCACTATAAGGAACGCAATTAGTTCCTGAGTGTGGCTACAAACCCGCGATCGAGTTTGGCATAGTCAACATAGAAAGTTCCGCGGTAGCCTCTCAACTCGAGATGTTCGCTCAACGAGGCCCTTTGATCCGCACCCATTTCGCAGACGAGGAATTTCACCCGCTTGCTCGCAGCCTCATCGATGAGAGCTTTGAGAATTTCATCGCCTTCCTCACCCCCATAGAGTGCGATTTCAGGTTCGTAACTCACAGAATCGTCTAAGGGATAGTCTAGGGGAATGTAGGGGGGGTTGCTCACTACCAAAGTGCGTGCAGGAATCTCTAAACCTTGGATGAGCGAGGTGTGCATTAGGGAAACACGCGCCTGCAGGCTGAAGGTGGTGATATTGATACTGGCTACTTCTAGTGCTTCCATAGAAATATCCGTGCCCACTACACTAATTTTTGGATGTTGTAGAGCTAGGCTAACGCCCACCACTCCGCTCCCTGTTCCTACATCGATCACATTTTTAATGCCATACTCTTGGATAAGTTCAGAAGCCTGATGGACCAAGAGTTCCGTCTCTGGTCTAGGAATCAAGACACGCTCGTCCACAAAAAAAAGGCGACTATAAAAGCTCACCTCATGGGTGATGTATTCGATGGGTTTGCCTCTGGCTCTGGCTTTGATCATGCGCATAAAGCGCTCCATAGCGAAATCATCAAGCTCCTCTTGCGCGTGTATATGCAGATACACCCGATCCACACCCAGCAGGTGGGCTAAGAGCAGCTCCGATTCAAGCGCAGTGCGCACACCCTTGTCTTTGAGAAATTTTTTTGCTTCATAGAGCGCCTTGGAGATATTAGTTTGCATAGAATCACAACTTAAAATTAAGGTTTGCAAAGGCGCATTCTATCCTAAAAAACCTTTAGAATGCTAGCGCATTTGTAGGCAATCTTTAGAGGGATTTGGCTATAATGGGCGCGATTGTCTTATCGTGATCAAAAGGATGTCTGTGGTTTATGGGGTCTTGTTCGGGGGGCAGAGCTACGAACACGAAATTAGTATCGTCAGTGCAATCGCGCTTAAGGAGGTTTTGGGCGCAGAGATTGGGCATTTTATCTTCTTGGATGGGACACATCGCTTCTACTTGATTCCGGCTAAGGAGATGCGTTCTCGTTTTTTTGCTAGCGGTCAGTACCGCAAATGCCCTGAGCTCTTCTTAAAACCCCATGGTTTCTACACCCAAGGTCTGTTAGGGGGTAAGCAGGTGGCATTTTCTACCCTCATCAATCTCATACACGGAGGCGATGGGGAGGATGGAAAACTCGCCTCTCTGTTGGATTTTTTTGAAATCCCTTTCATCGGGCCTAGAGTGGAGGGCTGCATTCTCAGTTACAGCAAATACCTCACCAAGGTTTTTGCCCAAGAGAGGGGAATCAAGGTATTACCCTATGTCTTCCTGGACAAACACCAAAGTGATGCGCTCAAGACTTTGGAGTTGCCTCTCATTGTCAAGCCCAGTCGCTTGGGGAGTTCAATTGGGATTGGCGTGATCAAAGAGTCTAAGGATATTGAATACATTTTAGATGAGGTCTTTGAATTTGATAATCAGGTGATTATAGAGCCTTTCAAGGCGGGCATTAAAGAATACAATTTGGCAGGTTGTATGGTTGAGGGGGGCAGTTACATCTTTTCCATTGTGGAGGAACCCCAAAAGAAGGAGCTATTGGGATTTGAGGAAAAGTATTTAGATTTTGGGCGCACCCAGAAAGTGGCTAAGGCACAGATCAGCACACAGCTCGAAGCGCAAATGCGCGCACTTTTCCAGCGCATTTACGAACCTTTTTTCGTGGGGGCAATTATCCGTTGTGATTTTTTTGTGATAGACGATCAAATCTTTTTAAACGAAATTAACCCTATTCCGGGAAGTTTAGCGCACTATCTCTTTGAGAATTTTAACGATGTGCTCGAGAATGTCCTCTTGCCCAAGAGCCCCCCCATTCCCATCACCTACCACTACATCAACCAAATTCAAAAAAACAAGTGATGGCCAGACGCAAGATAGTATATCAAGGGCACGATTTTGAGATTGCCTATGATCTGCATAATAAAAGCGCGCCTAAGAGCGTGGTGTTTTTGCACGGTTGGGGGAGCTCTAAGGAATTAATGCAGCACGCCTTTAAGACCCATTTTACAGATTACCAGCACTTTTACCTCGATTTGCCCGGCTTTGGTAAAAGCCCCAACCAGACTTTTCTCACTCCACAGGATTACGCCCACATCATCGACGCTTTTTTCCAATCCTTAGGCATTGTCCCAGATTTAATGGTGGGGCATAGTTTTGGGGGCAAGGTCGCCACTTTATGCTACAGTCAGGACTTAGTTTTGCTCAGTAGCGCGGGGATTGTGTTGCCTAAGTCTTTTAAAACCCGTCTAAAGATTCGATTGGCCAAAGGTTTGCGTGCATTAGGGGTGAGCAATCGCACGCTGAGAAGTGCAGACGCACAAGGCTTAAATCCAGCCATGTATGAAACTTTTAAATACACCATTCAAGAGGACTTTAGGGCACATTTTAGCGCCTGCACCAAGAACACTTTGATTTTATGGGGAGAACAAGACCACACAACTCCTCTGAAAGCGGGGCAGCAGATTGCAACCTTAATTCCTAACAACCGCTTGGTCATTATGCCCGGAGATCATTACTTTTTTTTAAAACAGGGGGCCCTGGTACAGCAGCATTGTTTGGAATATTTTAGCGCGCCATACATGGCCAAGCAGGGGTGATCATGGGGACATTAGAGTTAGGGGCAGTATGGGTGTTTATTATAGGGTTGAATTATTACCTGATGACTTTGTTACAATGGTATCACTACAGCTTTGCACGGGTGCTTACCAAACACCATAAAAGGCGTTGGCATTTTTACCATGTATTGTTGCCCCTAGCTATCTTTGTTATGACTCATGTAAGCCATTTGAATCATATCAAGATGTTTTTTGCTCTCTATGTTATTGGTATACAGATTCCGTGGCTGGTCTTGTGGGCTGTGAATTTGGATAAAAGACTCGTTTTCACTCCGCGCGTGTTGCGTTTCTTCGCACTCTTATTATTCTTTTTGCTTTTGGACATGCTAGTAGCACATTTTTTGGGGGAAATGCCTTTTTGGCGTTATGTCGTGCTGATGTGCTTGGTGCATGGGGCTTCTTGGGGTTTTGAAAAAAGTTGCGCACAGGGGTATGTGCGTTTGGCTCAAGACAAGCTCACGCGTATGTCTGATCTGAAAATCATCGCCATCACGGGGAGTTTTGGAAAAACCAGTGTCAAAAGCTATCTACAACAGATCCTCCAGGGGAAATACATTGCCTACAGCGCCTCGGGAAGTGTGAACACCTTGCTGGGCTTGAGTCGTGATATTAACCAAAATCTAGGAGAAAATGCCACACTCTACATTGCGGAGGCGGGCGCGCGCCAACCCGGAGATATCAAGGCAATCACCACATTTTTACAACCCCATTATGCCATCATCACCGAAGTGGGTAAACAGCATATTGAATATTTCAAGACCTTGGAGAATGTAGCCCAGACCAAGGCCGAGTTGCTCGATTCGGCGCGCTTAGAGCAGGCGTTTTGTTATAAGAGTCAAGCTTTGGAACCTTTTTTATCCGCACATCAAGATAAAATTACTTTCTATCCAGGCCAAACTAGGCAGGTGGAAGCCACTTTGGAGGGCACGCGTTTTGAGCTCTTTTTAGATCAAAAATGGGTTCCCTTTGAGAGCAAAATTTTAGGGGTTTTTAATGTGGAAAATATCAGTTTGGCCGTCATGGTTGGTTTTCACTTTGGTATCCCCATTGCACAATTACAACGCTTAGTTGCTAAACTCAATCCCGTCCCCCATCGCCTGCATGTCCTGCATACCCATAACAAAATCATCATTGACGATGGTTTTAATGGCAATCTGAAGGGAATGCTAGAGGGGGTGCGTTTGTGTAGTCTTTATCCAGGGCGTAAGGTGATTGTAACCCCAGGCCTGGTAGAAAGCGATGAAGCGTCTAATACCACGCTAGGCGAGGCGATCGACAAGGTCTTTGACATCGCCATCATTACTGGGGAGCTCAACATTCAAGTGTTGGGTCAAGCTATCCACAAACCTCAAAAGATTTTCTTAAAAGATAAGGCACAATTAGAACAAACCCTCCAAAGCGTTACGCTGGCACAAGACCTTATTTTATTTGCCAACGACGCGCCCAATTATATTTAAAGGACAACCATGCACCGACTCTACGCGCCATGGAGAAGCTCCTATCTACAAGGCACACACACACAGGGTTGTGTGTTTTGCGCCATCAGTCAGACGGCCCATTTAGACAAAAGTAACCATGTCCTGCATCGCGATGCGCGCGTGTTTGTGGTGATGAATCGCTACCCTTACAATCCAGGGCATTTCATGGTGATCCCTCACCAACATGTGGATAGCCCAGAACTTTTGAGCTTGGAAGATTGGCAACATTTACAAAAGCGCATGTATGAGGGTGTGCAATTACTCTATGCTTTTGGGGCAGATGGCATCAATCTAGGTTTTAATCTTAAGGATGCGGGGGGGGCGGGCATCAGCGCGCACTTGCACGGGCATTTAGTGCCCCGTTTTTATAAGGACACGAATTTTATCAGCGTGATTGGCGATACCCGCGTTTATGGTGTGGACTTTGAAGCGATCTATCAAGAACTCCAGGAAAAGGGAAAAACCTATTTCACCCCATGAAAGGAATGTGTATGCGAACACGGAGCTTTAAGATTTTTTGCGGGAGTGCACACCCTAGCTTTGGTAAGGAAGTTGCCAAACATCTCAGTGTCGGGCTCTCTAAAGCCATCTTGGGGCGTTTTAGTGATGGAGAGATCAATGTGCAAATCAGCGAATCGGTGCGAGGCCGAGATGTCTACATTGTGCAGCCCACATGCGCACCCGTGAACGATAATCTCATGGAGCTCTTGGTCATGGTAGATGCGTTGCGCCGCTCTTCGGCCAACTCCATCACCGCCGTTGTGCCTTATTTTGGGTATGCCAGACAGGATCGCAAAGCCGCCCCCAGAGTGCCTATTAGCGCCAAACTGGTGGCCGATTTGATGCAGAGCGTGTGCATCGATCGCGTGATCACTATGGACTTGCATGCCGGGCAAATCCAGGGCTTTTTTAACATTCCTGTGGATAATCTTTACGGATCGATTGTTTTTAGAGATTATATTTGTTCTAAGGATTTTAAGAACCCCGTGGTGGCTAGCCCTGATATTGGGGGCGTAGCGCGCGCGCGTTATTTTGCTAGCCAAATTGGCATGGATTTGGTTATCGTGGATAAACGGCGTGAAAGAGCTAATGAATCAGAAGTGATGAATATCATTGGGGAAGTGAAGGGGCGCGATGTGATTTTGGTAGATGATATGATCGATACAGCTGGAACTATTTGTAAGGCCGCTAGTATGCTCAAGGCAAAAGGTGCGCACTCTGTGATGGCGTTGGGCACGCATGCGGTGTTGAGTGGCAATGCCCTCAAACGCATTAAGGAGAGTGATCTTGATGAGGTGGTGGTGAGTAACTCGATTCCGCTCAAAGGTCCTCACCCAAAAATCACGATTTTGAGCGTTGCACCCCTGTTTGCAGAGGTGATTCGCCGTGTTTACCATAATGAAAGCGTGCAATCGCTCTTTGTCTAATTTAGAAGTTAAGGATCAAGATGGCTGATGTGGTTGTAGGGGTACAGTGGGGCGATGAGGGCAAGGGTAAGTTAGTAGACCGCTTGGCACAAGACTACGATTTTGTGGTGCGTTTTCAAGGGGGGCACAATGCAGGGCACACCATCGTGGCTAAAGGACGTACTTATGCCCTGCACCTCATCCCCTCAGGTGTGCTCTACCCTCAGTGCAAGAATGTCATTGGAAGTGGCGTGGTGATTGCTTTGGACGCGTTAGTTCAAGAAATTGCCCCCTTTGACAACCTACAAGGCAGATTATTCGTGAGCGAGCGCGCTCATTTGATTTTGCCCTACCACCAAATGTTAGAGAGTCGCCAAGAAGCCCAAAGCGCGATTGGCACGACACGCAAGGGCATCGGGCCAGCCTATCAGGATAAAATTGGGCGTGTGGGTTTGCGCATGGGGGATTTACTCCAGCCTAAGATTTTACAAGAGAAAATCGCTACCCTCGCCCATTTACACGACACTTCGATGCTAGAAAATTATCTGCACACCTATGCGCCTACTATTATCCCCTACATCGCTGACACAACGCGCATGCTCTGGGAGGGAGTGCAAGAGGGTAAGCGCATTTTACTAGAGGGAGCACAGGGGAGTATGCTTGACATTGATTTTGGCACTTATCCCTTTGTTACTAGCTCTACCACGATTAGCGCGGGGGCGTGTAGTGGGAGTGGTTTGAGCGTGAAAGACATTGACAAGATCATTGGAGTGGCTAAAGCCTATTGCACGCGCGTAGGCAATGGCCCTTTTCCTAGCGAAGAAAAAGGAGCTGTGGGAGAGTGGTTGCGTGAAAAAGGGCATGAATTTGGCACGACTACCCAGCGTGCGCGCCGTTGTGGGTATTTTGATGCTGTCGCAGTGCGCTATGCCTGTCGCCTCAATGGATGCACAGAATTAGTTTTGATGAAACTAGATGTCTTAGATGGCTTGGAAGAAATTCTAGTCTGTGTGGGTTATGAAAAAGAGGGGCAAACTATCAGCCACATGCCCCACTCCCTAGAAGGAGTCAAACCCCTTTATAAACGCTTTGCAGGCTGGACACGCAGCGCAGATGCATGCCATTTTCAGGACTTGCCCCAAGCAGCACAAATTTATGTCAACGCCCTAGAAGAGCTTGTGGGTGTGAGAATCAGTGCGATCTCCACCAGTCCCAAGCGAGAGAAAATGATTTTACGATGAGCCAATTTAAAGCCCTGCTCAAAATCAAACGCCAAGCCATGCAGCGCGCCCAAATTGACATCGCCAACAACCGCGCTCAGATCGCGCATAAAGAGCAGGAACTGCATGCCCTAAATGCACAATTATGCGACTTAAGCGTGCCTGCCCAAGGAGGTATGCATGGCTTTACCCAGCTCAACGCTCTGAAACATAATTACCGCTACGCGCTCACGCAGACACAGATCGCAATCGCCGAGCTAGAGCAAAAGGGGGCGCGTTTGCAAGAAGCTTACAAAGAGGCTAGCATGGAGTATGAGAAAATTCTTTATTTAGAGACTTTACAGACCCAAAAAGAGTTAGCACGCTTGAAAAAACTAGAGCATAAAGAGATGGATGCCATTGGCGCGAGTGTATTTATCCAAAACCAAAGGGGAGCGCATGTTTAGATGGTGTGTGTGGTTTATGGGCGCATTTCTCTTGGCAAAAGAAACTCCCGCCCAAGTAAAAGAAACTCCCGCCCAGCAATTCTTGCAGTGCAACGCGATTTTTGAATCCCGTAAAGCCGAGATCGATCGCCAACTGCAGGCCCTCCAAGAGCGTGCCCTCACACTCCAAACTCTCCAAAACCAAACCCAAAGCCTGCTTGATCAACGCAGCGCTAAAGTGGTGGAACGCGAAAAAGCCCTAGGGATTAAACTTAAAGAATTTGAAGATAAAGAGGCAAACCTTAAAAAAACGCAGGAGGAAAACGAAAAAAAGCTCAAAGCCTTGATCGCTAAAAATGAAAAATTGCTCAAGGAAATCAAAGCGGCTAGCCAGAGCAAATTGGCCAGCACCTATGCTAAAATGAAAGACTCCAAGGCTGCGCCCATTTTACAAGACCTATCCCCCGCTCAAGCAGCCCAAATTCTCTCAACCCTAGAAGCCAAGGACATGGGTAAAATTTTAGCCAAAATGGACCCCGCTAAAGCCGCCACGCTAACAGAAATGCTCCAAAAAGGTCCGCCCTTTAAAGACCCCCCCAAACC
>NZ_FZMA01000013.1:0-21693 GCF_900197775.1 Helicobacter salomonis | reverse complement strand
GGGAGCTTTATTAGCGGGAGGACCCCTCAAGGCTGCTGATAATGTCGCCAATGCGGGACCCCTAAATGCGCCTGTTGCCATGCAGAATAACATACCCCAACCCCTCTTTTTAGCCACTGTGCTGCCCATTGTCAAATCTGAAAATGTTTGGGGTACAGTTTATAATCTCGGCAGCGGAAATTTCAGTGTGGGGGATAATGGGATTGCCTACATTAACCCGGGTAATACCACGATTGGTACTTATACTTCATGGATTGGAGGCAAATCCTTTAATGTAAATGTGAATTGGAGCAATAATGTCTCTGCTAACGATCAAGCCACTTTAGTGTTGGGTAACCAAACTCCCAATGTCGCCACGGGGGGGACTATTTGGATTCCCCATGGGAGCATAGGTCCTATTTGGGGGAATTTTAGAGCTCCTAACATCTACATGACAAATACTTATAAAACCGGTGTGGCCAGTGGATCGGGTAAGGGGGTGATGGGCTTTGATGCCGCCCATAACTTGACAATGGATGGGCTCACTTATGTCAATGAAGAGACCATTGCGGGGGGGCGCGCTCTAGGAAGCGGTCCTAGATCTAGTGCTGCTTTTAAAGCCCTCGAAACGATGAACATTACCAAGAGTAATTTTGTAGATAATACATGGGGGAGTTTTGGCCTTAAGGCTAAAGACACTACGCTCACCAATAGCAGTTTTACCGGATTTCATAGTACGATTGACTTGAGCGCAGACCAACAACTCCAAGCCACCGACACACAGTTTAATAACGCATACGGTGGGACTACTGTAAAGGGAGACGGGGGCGTTACACTCAAAGATGTAAGTTTTAGCGGGCAGAATAACAAAGTGAGTTTAAGCTCTACTTCGGGTGCTCTTAATGTGAGCAATACCCAGTTTAATAACAGCAATCAGATCAATGTCAGTGCCAATAGCGCGAGCTTTAACAAGACAACTTTTGACACTACCGGCAATGAAGTTAATACTTTCAAAACCAACACTCTAAACTTCACCAACACCACATGGACTGGCTCCACCAATTACCACTTTAGCAATAGTAATGGGGGCACCAGCACGAACACCACCTTTAGTGGCACCACCAATATCAACACCGATGGGAATAATATCTCGCCTTTTGCCAAACTTCAGGGGATCATTAACCTCAGCCCGGGGGCAATCTTGAATATCTCCCAAGACCTCAAAGCCAATATGAATTACACGCTTTTTAGTCCTCAGGGTGTGATCAAGGCTGGTGGTCAAGAGCTGAATGACAAAGACCTTTGGAACTATTTAGAGTTTAGAGGGATGGGGGTTAGCTCTGTGAGCGGGGATATTGCTACCTATGACTTCAAAGGTATCCCCTTCTTGCGCGTTAAGGGGGATTTGAGTGGGGGTAAATTGACCTTAACCCCTTTAACAGGATATGCAAATATATGGAATGGAGTTTATAATCTCGCTGATCAAAATGTTGATGTAGGCAATGGAGGAATCGCCTATATTGATCCGGGCACGGGGACGCTTGAAACTTACTACACACTTCTAGGCAATAAAACTTTTAATGCCAATATCACTAATGGGGGCACTTTGGTTATTGGAAATGGCGTGCCCGCGCCAGCTAGTGGAGGACAGATTAGATTTGGTCAGGGAGGATATCTAGGCTATATTACTGGCAACTTCAAAGCCTCCAATATTTACCTCACTAATTCCATTGTAACGGGCAATAGTGCTGCAACAGGCGGGGGGGCTACGCTTAATTTTAATGCCAGCAACAATCTTACCATTGACCAGTTGGATTATTTTGGTGGCTTCGCTGGAGATGGACCAGTAGGGCAAAACTCTAATGGCAATTTTACGGCTGAAAACTCTCTCTCTGTGATAAACTCCTCCTTTGCTGATGAAACACGACTTGGCGGGTTTCATTTTGTGAGCAATAAGGGCGACATCACCATGCAAAATTCCCGTGTCGCTGCTAAGTATTTTGCCTTTACAGCCGACCAAGCTAGCTTTTCAGATACCAGTTTTAATGCTGGTGCGGAGGGACTTTTCAGAGCCAATAGTCTTAACTTTGAGAACACCACTTGGATGGGCATAGCTGGTGTTTTTAAATTCCAAAACAAAAATCAGCAAAATCTAAACACGGATCAGATTCACTTTAGTGGGGTTACCTCCATTGATAGCTCTGGGGGGAACACTTCGCCCCTGAGTAACCTGAATGTCCCTATTAGTCTTTCCAATGGAGCCCTTCTCAACATCGATACCTCCCTAGTCATGAATCAGCCCTATACCATCGTTGAGGACAAGAATAACATGTATCTCAAGGGGCAGGTTTTCAACCAAAGCAACTTTTGGGATATGGCCGAGTTTCATGGAGTACGCCCTAGCTCTGTCAATGGTAATAGTGCCACCTTTAGCATCGGTGGGGTTGATTTTAAAATGACGGGGAAGCTTGAAAACAATAAATTCACCATCAGCCTAGACAAGAGCTATGAAGACATTTGGCCCTCTGTGTATTGCATGGTCAAAGGGGGTATTGTATGGAATTATTGCTACAATCACCCACCCAAATACAACTATAATGTAGGTGATGGAGGAATAGCCTACATTAATCCCAATGCTAAAAATGGCTCTGCTCCCTACTGGAATCCTAAGGGTAATTTCTTAAATACTTACTCTGACTCACTTATTCCTCATAATGTCACTTATGACATACAGGGGAATAATTCAACCCTCATCATCGGGAATAATGTCCCTGTTGTAGCCAAGGGGGGGGCAATTCAATTTGGTGCTGCTGGACACTTAGGCTATATTGGGGAGACTTTCAAAGCTGGCAATATCTTTTTCACCAACACGATTGATGTGGGCACAAGCACTTTAAGTGGTGGGGGAGCTAGTCTAACATTTGAGGCTCAAAATAACATTACTGCCGATGGATTGAATTACCACAACTACATCACTGCGATCCCTCCCTTTAATAGCACGGCTGCTCAGCATTCTAACGCTTCTTTTACAGCTAAAAACATCAGCATTTCCAATTCGTCCTTTGCTGATGACTCCTCTGGGGTTTTTTCTTTCAGTGGAAACCAAGCTGTTAGCTTTAATCAAAGCAGTCTAAGGGGTTATGGCACTACCGTAACCATCGATACGCCTAAAGCTACCCTTACTGGCACTTCTTTTTTCTTGGGCAATGGGACTAAATTTACCCTTAAGGGTAATGGGACGAGCACAGCACTCCTGAGCGGTAGCACCATCAATCTTAGCCAACAAAGCTCTGCTAATTTCACTAGCAATACCCTCAATATCGAGCGAAATAGTGCTTTGTGGCTAAGTAATGAAAGTAAGGCTACTATCAGTGGAACGGCTAATGTAGGCAGTGTGTCCAGTGTGGGTAATAATGGTGCTCCCAATATCGATAACAGTGTGATTAATTTGAATAATGGTAGCACCTTGAATTTTCAGGGAGCCACTAAGTTTTTTGGTGCCGCTTCTTTGAGTGTGCTCAACCAAAGTTTAAGCGCATCCACTCAAGCAATCTTTGCCCAACCCGTATCTTTTGCGGACAATACGGTTGTGAGTGTAAGTAGCATTAAGGGAGGCAATAGCCAAGTTGCTTTTCAAGGAGATGCTACCTTTAGCGGGGAGGCAACACTGGGCATTAATGGAGAGAATGCGCAGGCGATCTTTAGCCAAAACGCCACTTTTAGCGGGAGCTCTAGCTTGGTTCTCTCTGATCAAGCCAAAGCGACCATTAAGGGCACCACAGAGCTTGATGATGATGTGAATATCAACTTGGCAGGGGCTAGCACTCTTGATATGCAAGCACTCAATCTCAATGGGGCAGATGTTGCCTTGATGGGACAGAGTACGCTCACTGCTGGCGACACCACAAGCACAGGCAGTAGCTCCTTTTATAGCAAAGAGAATAGCACACTAGAATTTGGGAGCTTTAACCTTGATGGAAGCTTGACGCTTAAGGGGATCCTCACGCCCAATATTGCCACGCCTTATATGACAGTCAAGGAGGCGTTTAATTTTGGTAGTACGGGCTTATTGGACATCTCTAATGTGGATATTTTTACCGCATTGCCCCATAGAACCTCTAAGGTTTATAGCATTATCAATACCACGCAAGGGTTTACAGGCATTAGCGGAGCGGATGGGTATAAGAGGATCGATTTCTATGGAATGAAAATTACAGACGCCACCTATGATGCTACGCAAAATAGCTGGAGCTTTGCCAACCCCCTCAATGGTGCGCAGACAATCACGGAGAGTCTGCAAAATAACAAGCTTGTCGTGACAATCTCGCAGAGCTTGCACCCAGTGGAAACTTCGCTCTTCAACATCGCGCCCGAGCTCTATTACTATAGGGAATCCAGACAGAATGTTGCGGGTCCACAATACGATTATAAAGACACGCGTACGGGTACCTTCTTTTTAGACAGCAATTTAAAGGGGGTATTCATCCCGCCTACGACTTCCATGACTAACCCCTTAATACCCGAAATCCCGGGCACCTATGGGGCGTATAACCAGCCCTTAGACCCCCTGCACATTTACAACCCTGCGATCACGCAGGCCAATTTGAGTAGCCTTTATAATTTGGCTTCTGGGCTGTGGCCTCAGCTGGAGAGTCTGCTTAAGTCGGGAGTGCTCAGTAATTTAAACGACCCGACTAAGGTATTGCAAGCCCTGGAAAATGCTCATGTTACCCTTACTCCTGAGCAAAAGCAAGAGCTTACCGACCTCATCGGAGGGCTTTCTGCGCGAATTAACCAAACATTTGAGAATGGCACTTTGGTGGTGGGGGGCACGCAGGTGGGCACAACCCAAAGCGATAGCGTGATTTGGTTTGGGGGGAATGGGTATGCTGACCCTTGTTCGGGGTCTTCGAGTTGTCAAGACTTGCGTTCTAAGAATTTGGGACAGTTATTGGAGGGGACTTCGGTAGGTTTGGGCTATATTGATGCCAATTTCAACGCTAAAGATATTTACATCACAGGCACTTTAGGCAGTGGGAACGCGTGGCAGACTGGGGGGAGTGCCTCTGTGAGCTTTAATAGTGCGAGCAATCTCGTCCTTAATGATGCTACTATCACCGCAGAGGGCACCGATCAAATCTTCCCCCTTTTAGGGCAGGCGGGCTTTTACAAGATTCTAGGGCAGGCGGGCTTGGGACATACCTTAGGCAATATCATTTACCAAAAAGCACAGGGCAATGCCTTAGTTCCCTCTAGTATTCAAAATTTGGGTGGGTTATTGCCGCCAGGTATTGCCAATAAACCCTTAGGCGATCTCTTCAGTGCGCAAAACTTAGGGACTATCCTAGAATTGCCCGGCATGGTAACTATCATCAAGGACATTTTGAGCAATAAAACCGTTAGCTCTTTGCTCGGGTCTGATGGCTTGATTGCTAATTTGAGCCCCGCCTCACAAAATAAAATTTACAATGCAATCAATAAGAATTTACCTCTAGGTGGAGCACAGACTATTCAAGATTTAGCTAATGGTCTTTTTGGCCCGCGCACTTTGCTTAACCTCATTGGCAATTTGTCGCCCATGACGCACATGGGCGTTGATCAGATCCTCAATATCCCCAACACCCCGCAGGGCACCGCAACTATTAATAATATGTTGAATAACACCACCTTTGGGAAAGCCCTAATGCAAATCTTGACTAACCAAGACATTATCAACAAAAGCGTGGCTTGGCTAGGACCTCAAATCTTGGGGAGCATGATGGATGTGGCCATTCAAAATATCCTCAACCCCCAGCCTGCTCTCACTAAAATGCTGGCTAACACCACCGCTAAACTTTTAAACCAGCTGTTGGGTCCGGAGTTGCTCAATACCCTGAACCAACTAAGCCAACAAAAAGACCTCCAAGCCATTGCCAATGCCATTATGCAAGACAAGGGTTTGGGAGGGTTGTGGTCTAGGGGCTTGGGCAGCGTGCTTTCTGATGGCCTGCAAAAGCAATTAAAAGAGGTTGGCGTGGGCAATCTCTTGGCCCCCAAGGGCTTAAGCTGGCTGTGGGAAAAGGGCTATTTTAGCTTTATGGGCACTCAAAATGTCTTTGTCAACAACAGTAAGTTTAGCAATGCTACGGGGGGGGCGTTGAGCTTTGTAGCCGGTGATAGAATTGTCTTTAATGGGAACAATAGCATTGATTTCACCAACTACGCAGGCACGCTGAACTTTTTCTCTAATAACAAATCCGATATTAAGGTGAGCACACTCAATGCCACCAATGGGCTCAATATCAATGCGCAGTTTAATAATGTTACTGTGGAAAATGGCACACTCACTACAAATAACGAATACGAGGGCATTAATGTCAGCGCGCTCAATTTTAACTACTTGGGCACCATTGAGGCTAAGGGCGGGAAGGTGGACCTCTCAGCGGTTACAGGGAAAACGGAAATAGGCACCATCAATCTAGCCCCCAATACCTCACTTTTAGCCAATAATTTGAGTATCAAAGACGCGCTCAACAATGCCTCTACGCGCATCCCAATTCAACCCCAAACTTCCCCTAATCAACCTCCCCCCTCTGATAGTGCCGTGCAGATAGCCCAAGACTTTACCCTCTACTCTGGGGCAACTTTGACCACTAACCCCAGTGGAATTAATGTGGGCGGGGCGTTTAGCTCTCAGGGAAGTATGTTGTTTAATGCTGGGGCGCAAAATGCTAACACTACCTTTATTGATGTGAAGGGCATCGCCACGCTTAAACCCACTGCTGACACGCCCTCTCTCTCCCTCAACACTCAGGCTAATAACGCGGCCTACACTTTGGTGCAGGCTAAGTGGATTGATTATAATCTCTACAACAAGCCCTTTAACCCCAATAGTTGGAAAGATTACTTGAGCCTGTATACCCAGCTGAGTGTCAATGGGGGGCGCATGGAGCTCAACGCTCGGGGGGATGGATTGGTCTATAATGGTAAAGCAGTGGATATTGCCAACCAAGGCTTGAGCGTGAGCTATGAAAACGCTCAAGGGCAAAAGGTAACCTCTTCGATCGCCTATAACAATATCCAAGTGGGGGTGGGTAAGCAGCCCGATATCGTGGTCCCCACGATTCAAGAGTATATCCAGCAAATACAGGGGAGCTCAAGCGTGCAGGCCGTCTATAAGGCGGGTGGCCCTAGGGTGATGGAGTGGCTCAACGCGCTCTTGGTCGACACCAAGAACACCCCGCTTTTTGCGCCCTATTATTTGGAAAACAACTCGTCTGCCACTTTGGTTAAAATGGCTAAGGACATTGCCAATAGCATTGACCTCATCGCCAGCCCTTCGCTCAAAAACAATTCGACCGATATTTTGCAGCTCAACACCTACACCCAACAGATGAGCCGTTTGGCTAAACTCTCTAATTTCACCGCCAGCGTGCCTACTTTCCATGACTTCTTGGAAGATATCAAGGGTGAACGCTTTGCTAGTGCTGTGCCCAATGCGATGGATGTGATCTTGGCCTACTCCCAACGCGACAAGATCAAGAATAACCTTTGGATGCAGGGCGTGGGGGGGGCTAGCTTCGTGGCTGGGGGTACGGGCACTCTGTATGGAATCAATGTGGGCTATGATCGCTTTGTGAAAGGCGCAATTGTGGGGGGGTATGTTGCCTATGCCTATAGTGGTTTTCATGGCAATATTGTGAATGCCAATAGCAATAATGTCAATGTGGGGCTTTATAGCCGTATCTTTGCCAAAAATAGCGAGATCACTTTGAGCGCGAATGAGACTTGGGGCTATAACAAGAACTATGTGAATGCCGCCAACCCCATTCTCTCCATTGTCAACCAACGCTACAAATACAACACATGGACTACTAATGTGGGCGTGAACTATGGCTATGACTTTTTCTTTAAAAATAAGAGTGTGGTGCTCAAACCCCAGATTGCCATGCGTTATTACTACATCGGGCTCTCTAGTTTACAGGGCATCATGGACAACCCCATTTACGATCGCTTTAAGGCCAATGCGGATCCTAATAAGAAATCCGTGCTCACCCTCAATGTTGCCCTAGAGAGTCGCCATTATTTTGGCAAAAACTCTTATTATTTTGTCATCGCGGACATCGGGCGCGACCTCTTTGTGCACTCTTTGGGGGATAAGTTGGTGCGCTTCATTGGGAATAACACTTTGAGCTATCGTAAGGGTGGGCTCTACAACACCTTTGCGAGCTTGACGATGGGCGGAGAGGTGCGTTTGTGGAAATCTCTCTATGTGAATGCGGGCATTGGCGCGCGTTTTGGGTTAGATTACCAAGATATTAATATCACAGGCAATATGGGGATGCGCTATGCTTTCTAAGCAGTATTTAAGAAACCCCGCGCTACAATTGCAGTCCCCCTCCTTTTAGCCCTGAGAGGTTCGCCTCTTGGGGCTTTTTTGTTTAGGATTTCAAAAATGCTAGCGAAGTTTCCCTAAATGACTCTTCCCAATTCCCCCATTGAACATGTCCATGTCCTCCTCAAGCCCTTGATCCCTCCCGAATCCTTGCATGCTTTAGAGCAGGCCTTACAAGAGGCGGGCATGAACTATGATTTCTCGCCTCAGCCTGGTGGAGTTTTGCTCTGTTTGGGGGGTGATGGAACCCTTTTGGGGGCTCTGCGCAGTGGATCGGCGTGTTTTGGGGTGCATGTGGGAAATTTAGGTTTTTTGACAGCAACCAACTTGAGTGGCGTGGCGGATTTCTTGCACGCTCTCAAAAATGGGTATTACCGCGTTGAAAAGCATTTGATGTTAGAGGCGTGGCTGGACGATCAGGAACACACTCGCTTTGTGTGTGCTAATGATATCGTGGTTACCAAAAAAGATGTGTATGGGATTTTAGAGCTCCAACTCTTTGTGGAAGGGGTGTTGGCTAATGTATACCAAGTTGATGGGCTGATTGTGGCCACTCCTCTAGGCTCGAGCGCGTACAATATCAGTGTGGGGGGCAGTGTGGTGCACCCTCTATGCCAAAATATCTTGATCACCCCCATCGCTCCCCACTCTCTCACCCAACGCCCCCTTATCTTGGGCTCGCATGTCCAGCTCAGTATTAGGACGCATAAATCTTGCATGATTGTGCTTGATGGGCAGAGCCACCACCTCATGCGCCCCGATCAAGAACTTTGCCTACAACAAGCTATCCAGCAGGCCACTTTACTCCAGCCCTTAGAACGGGATTATTTTCAGGTCCTGCGTGAAAAATTCTCCTGGGGTGGGGGCTATGTTTGACCTCCCGCGCGCTAAATCTACTTTAGCTATGAGGATATAAGATTGCATGTGGCGAATTTATGCTATAAGCACAGAGGTCACAATGTGCGGAGTTGGAGCGGCAACTCTTGGAGCAGAAGCTATAAGACCTCTTTGTAAGGCAGGTTTTGATAATACCACTACTCCCATGGGGAGCAATCCTCTAGCTTCTAGCTATGGGTGTGGAGATTTTTAAGGAAGAATTTGGCAGAGGCGTTAACCCAATTTGTACGCTGTGCGGGTTGAGCGGCTAAGGTGGGTCTGGAAGACCTCAAACAAATCACGGCCAAGCTCAAACAACCCCGCTTAGAAGGTGTGGTGTTAGATTTTAGCGATGGGGATGACTGTGGAGCGGTGCAGGTGGGGGGGTCTTTGCTTGTGCAAAGTGTAGATGTGATCCCTCCAGTGGTTGATGACCCCTATTTGTATGGGCAGATTGCCACAGCCAATGCGTTGAGCGATGTCTTTGCTAAAGGTGCGCGCGCAATCAGCGCGCTGAGTATTTTGGCTTGGGATCAAGAGCATGTTAGTAAAGAGAGCGTGCGCGCGATCATGCAGGGCTCATTGGATAAACTAAGCGAGTGCGCTTGTGCACTCTTAGGCGGACATAGTTTAAGCGATGTGGAACAAAAATATGGTCTAAGTGTCACAGGAATTGTGGAAAAGCACTTGTGGCGTAACGATGGGGCGCAAGTAGGCGATGTGCTTATCCTAACAAAACCCCTAGGCAGTGGGATTATCACCACCGCCTTAAAAAGAAAGCGCTTAGCGCATGCACCCCAAGCGATCGCCAGCATGGCGGCCTTGAATTTCAAGGCCATGCGCTGCCTACAAAATTTTAATGTGCATGCTTGTACAGATGTAACTGGTTTTGGACTCATCGGGCATTTGTATGAAATGCTCAACCCTACCATCTCCATAGAAATAGATACGAGTGCAATCCCTCTTTTAGAGGGAGCGCTGGAACTTGCTCAAGAAGGAGTGTATCCAGGGGGTAGTGTGGCTAACAAACAAGCTTTGCAATCTGGCGTGTGTAGCCAAACAAGGCTCCCCGATATTCTCTTTTATGACGCGCAAACCTCTGGGGGGTTAATAGTAGCATTAGAGGCTAAAAAGGTACAGAAGTGCCTGCATACTCTACACGACCTAGGCATCGAGGCGTGCGCGGTCGGGACATGTATACCCAAACACGCTTTTGGAGTCAGACTTTATTAATCCCAATCAGAGGGGGATTTGCCCTCTTTGATTTTTTGAATTTTTACCTCATAGCGTCTGATAGAGGTCAAAGTGTTATTGTAAGTGCGTCGGAACTTTTCAAAGGATTCTCTGATTTGGTGCATAGCGATTTTGTGTCGCTTGGAAAACTCCCGCAGATGCAAGTAAATATCATTAAGGGGCTTGTAGGCATGCATGCGATCGACAAAGAATTGGTGACGGGTAGCAATGTCCCTGCAACCATAGAGGTTGCGTTTGCTCTCGCGTAGGTAGGTGGCGTAGATGTGCTCCTGTTTCCAATATTCTTGCTTGAGTTTATTGAACTCCTGATGGGGATCAAGAATCTTCTTTGTCTTCATGTTTTCCCTCTATTAATAAAATTTCGTCTTATTTTTAATAAAAAATGATTTAAAAAACTCTTAATAGAATGTTCAAAGAGTATTAAAGATGTGATAAAAAAATAATCTTGGGGCTAGAAACTCCCCTCTACAACAACCTCTTGCTGGATATAGGACACCGCCTTGAGGCGAGTTTTACCAAGCTGTTGGGTAGACACCACCTCAAAAATCTTTTCAAAGCTATAGCGACGGTGGTTGTAGGCAATGATGGTAACTATATCCCCCTGTCGCAAGAAGTGTTCTTGAGCAAAGGGCATGTAGGGGGTTGCCCCGATGGTGATGATGCACTTAGGAGTTAAGTGCTGGGATCGTAAGAGCTCCTGCAAATCCTCTAAACTCCCTGTATCCCTTTGGGTGTTGCACATCTCCACAATCCAGCCTAAAAGCTTGTCGTAGAAATACTCGTACTTGACGAGTTTAGAGTTTTCTCCATAAACATGAGTTTGGCCCTCTCTGGTGAGAAACGAGGCGATCGAGTAATCATTGCACACGCCCCCATAGACGAAACGATCGATGAGCAATTTCTCCCCCATTCCCTTAGAACCTTTGGAAAAGTTTTTCTTTTCAGAGAGTCTCTCTGCTTTAAGATTACGGATAGAAGTATCGTTAAAGGCCATAAAATGGCTGGGTACCACACTTCTCACGCGCCCCTTATCATCATAGAAAATCTCACACTCTAGGGCAATTTCTGGTTCAGCCTGAACATGCAAGTCCACCATATCGGGGGGCAGGATAATATAACGATTATCGATGCAATAACGCCCCAAATACCCATCGTCATGAGGAAGATAAAAGGGAAACAACCCCTTAGGCGCGTCTTTCTCAATGTGTTTCATATTGATGAAGCTATGGATTTCACCTGCTTGTTCCAAATGTCTAGCAAAATTACCCACAACCCCTAATCCGATAAACTTTTCCATCTCTAGCTCCTCATCGCGCCATTATACCCATTCTCAACCCAAGAAAAGATATTTTTGTGCCTCTTCTCTATGCATAGGGTTCAAATGCAAAAGTGCATCGCCCACCTGCACGCGATATAGTGTGTCTGCCTGACTTTTACCATACCCCAGCACAATGCGCGCACACAGATTTTTCTCTTGTGCGCTCGCGCTTTTCTCTACCAGTCCTAAGGGACCTTTGCAATCAAGTAGTTCGATGCGATCCATTAATGGATGATTAATATCCAATTTGGCATTCTCCAGCTCATTGCGCGCCACCACGCAACGTGCCTCCCCCACCACCATGTAACGCCCAACTTTCACAATCAAATTATCTTGCACCACCATCTGTTGTTGGGTATTTTGGCGGTGGGCTTGAAGGTCTTTAAGCTTTTGACTCACACTTAAATCCGTGAGCAAACAGCCTCCGCTGGGGTTTTCATAATACTCTAATCCAAGCTCTTTGATCTTGGCGAGTTGGCGTACGCGACTACGCCCCTGCACATCCCAAAGTTTAGTGCGATCCACCCAACCTTGCTTTTCTATAAAGCTAGGTTCTAAAAGTTGGGCACTCATGGGTCTTAGCAAGAGTTGATCTAAGAATTGAGGTTTATTGGGGTTGTCGCCCCCGCGATCCAAAATCCCATCAAAGCACTCTTCAGCTCCAAAACTCCGCACGAGTTGTTGGACCTGCCCTAGAGCTTCTTTGCGCTGACTCTTGGGGCGCTGGCCCAACACCTCCCCACTGATTACAAAATCCGCTTGCAGTTCTAGGAGTTTGTAAAAGGCCTGTCTGAACATATTGGCATGGCAATCAATACAAGGGTTAAAGTACTTGCCATAGCCGTATTTGGGCTTAAAGAGCACTTCATCAAAGAACTGCTCTTGAATATCGCATAAAAGCAATTGCGCACCCACCTGCGCACTGGCTTTCTCCAGGTATTCTCTCTTGTCTTTATTGCCCCCAAAGCCAATATTGAAGTGCAGGGCAATCACTTCAATTCCTTGGGAAGCCACCAAGTGCATGGACAGCAGGCTGTCCAACCCCCCACTAAATAAGGCTAAGGCTTTCATAATACTCTCCTTTTCTCTGGGCTAATTGTACTATTTTATGGTGTAAATCGGTGAACATCTCCAGACGCTGTTCGAAGTCCAGGTTTTTATATAGAGTGTTGATTTGTTGCTGGTGTTCCTGATAACGCCTCTTTAGAAATGCGATAAACTCTTCTCTAAAACCATTTTCATGCACGGGTAAACTGGTGTCTAAACGGATTTCAATCAATCTAGGATCATTGTATTGACCCGCGAGTAGAGCGCTTAATTCACTCGCTAGTGTCTTGAAGAGAGTGATCTCCAAAAAGGGACGAGCTCGTTCGAGCAAAGACAGATCGTTTAAGAGATAGTGAAGCAGTATGGATTCCATCTTATCATGCTGTGGCTTAGATGGTGGGGCTTTGAGACTGGGCGTAAAGGCTTTTTTGTGGTGCTTTAAACGCACAAGCACAGGAGGAATGTCCAAGAGATGCGCCACCATTTCTTGGTAATGTTCCTGGGTTAAAAAGGGTAAGGTGTGCAAAAAGACCAATACTTCCTGCAAAGCTTGTTGTTTTGCTATGGGATCGTGGACATTGACTCTAGCACACATAGCCCGCACAACATGTTCGACAAAGGGCATGGGCTTGTTCAAAAGTGCACTAATCGCCCTAATCTGTCCCTGGGCGATCAGATCGGCTGGGTCTAAGCCATTTTCAAACAACACTACCCCTCCCAATCTGTTGGCTTGCGCGAGCATTTTTGCGCCCTTGAAGGCTGCTGCCCTGCCTGCTTCATCTCCATCATAACCCACTACCACATCTGGATTAAAACGCTCCATGAGAGGTAGGTGTTGCTCAGTTAGGGCCGTGCCCAGAGTAGCCACTGCGCTTTTAAACCCCGCTTGATGGAGTAAGATCACATCTAAGTACCCCTCTGTCAAAATGAGTTTTTTGTTTTTGGCAATGTGTTGGCGCCCTTGAAAATAACCATATAGCAATTTGGATTTGTTAAACAGCGCGCTCTGGGGAGAGTTAATGTATTTAGCCATGTTGGCCTGAGGCTGCAAAATCCGCCCCCCGAAACCTACAATTTTCCCATTAGGGTTATGGATGGGGAAGATCAGGCGGTTGTGAAAACGCGCGTAAATTCTCCCGCTTTCATCCTGCCCCAAGACTCCCAAGTCTAGGAGGGCTTGTTTATCCAATCTTTGGCGTTGGACATGCTCTAGTACGCGCGATCCCACACAAAAACCTAAACGAAACTCCTGCACACTCGTGGCGTGTACACCACGAGTGGATAAATAATCTTGCGCCTCTTTATTGTGCTCTAACAAGCTTTGATAACAACGCGTCACTTCTTCTAAAAGGTCTAATTCTTGAGGATGTTGGGGTGGAGTAGTAGTGTATTCTAGGGAAATAGAAAACATGTTGGCGAGTTTTTGCACCGCTTCCACAAAATCTAATTGTTCGTACTCCATCATAAAAGTGATCGCATTACCATACTTGCCACACCCAAAGCACTTGAAGTTATTGCGTATGGGGTTAATGGTAAAACTGGGTGTCTTTTCGTTATGAAAAGGGCAGATAGCCATATAAAGATTACCCGCTCTTTTAAGCTCTAGGTAGTTCTGTACCACCGCCACAATATCGGCAACCTGCTTGAGTTGTTCTAGGGATTCTTGAGCGATCATGTTCGCATAGTAACCAAGATAGACTTATTTGTCAAAAAGATTATTGATAGTATAATCAATAATTAACTTTAGTCTTTAACTATAAAGTTTTTTTAGTAAAATATTTTAAACTTGCATTAAGTCTTGACTTGCTCCAGATTTTTTGCTAGTATTGTGGCACTTAATTTTTTTAAGTGCTAATTTTTGCATAAGGAGACGCGATGTTTAAACCATTAGGCGAAAGAGTGCTAGTTGAAAGACTAGAGGAAGAAAAAAAGACGGCTTCTGGGATTATTATTCCCGACAACGCCAAAGAAAAGCCTCAAATGGGCGTGGTAAAAGCTGTTAGTCATAAAATCAGCGAAGGCTGTAAATGCCTCAAAGAGGGCGACGTGGTAGCCTTTGGAAAATACAAAGGCACAGAAATCGTGCTAGACGGAAAAGAATTTATGGTTTTAGAACTCGAAGATGTACTAGGCGTGGTGGATTCTTGCTGCCACGGGCATGGGCATGAACACCACAAAGGCGATCATAAGCACGAAGGCAATTGCTGCCACAGCCACTAAATTAACTCTGGCGCGTTTTTTCGCGCCCTCCCATTCATATAACAAGAAAAGGACAGACAATGGCAACTAAAGAAATCAAGTTTTCCGATAGCGCGCGCAATAAACTTTTTGAGGGTGTAAAACAGCTCAACGATGCCGTGAAGGTAACCATGGGACCTCGCGGGCGCAATGTACTCATTCAAAAAAGCTACGGCGCACCTAGCATTACTAAGGACGGCGTGAGTGTAGCTAAAGAAATCGAGCTAGCATGCCCTGTAGCCAACATGGGCGCACAGCTGGTTAAAGAAGTAGCCAGCAAAACCGCTGATGCGGCTGGGGATGGCACCACCACTGCCACCGTTCTAGCTTACAGCATTTTCAAAGAGGGCTTGCGCAACATCACTGCTGGAGCTAATCCCATTGAGGTCAAACGCGGCATGGACAAAGCCAGCGAAGCCATCATTGCTGAATTGAAAAAATCTAGCAAAAAAGTGGGTGGCAAAGAGGAGATTACCCAAGTGGCTACTATCTCGGCTAATTCTGATGAAAAAATCGGAAAACTCATTGCCGATGCGATGGAAAAAGTGGGCAAAGATGGCGTGATCACCGTTGAGGAAGCTAAGGGAATTGAGGATGAACTCGATGTTGTAGAGGGCATGCAATTTGATCGTGGCTACCTCTCTCCTTACTTTGTTACCAACGCAGAAAAAATGACCACTCAGCTAGAAAACGCTTATATTCTGCTCACTGATAAGAAAATCTCTAGCATGAAGGACATTTTACCCTTACTCGAACGCACGATGAAAGAAGGCAAACCCCTATTGATCATCGCTGAGGACATCGAAGGCGAAGCCCTCACAACCTTAGTAGTAAACAAACTGAGGGGTGTGCTCAATGTGGCTGCAGTTAAAGCTCCCGGCTTTGGTGATCGCCGCAAAGAGATGCTTAAAGACATCGCCATTTTAACCGGCGGGCAAGTGATCTCTGAAGAACTAGGCAAAACCCTAGAAAATGCGGATGTGAGCGATCTAGGCGTGGCTGCGCGCATCGTGATTGACAAAGACAACACCACGATTGTAGATGGTAAAGGGCAAGTCAACGCGGTTAAAGATCGCATCGCCCAAATCAAAACCCAAATCGAATCCACCACCAGCGATTATGACAAAGAAAAACTCCAAGAACGCTTGGCTAAACTTAGCGGTGGTGTGGCTGTGATCAAGGTGGGTGCGGCTTCTGAAGTGGAAATGAAAGAGAAAAAAGATCGCGTAGATGACGCTTTGTCTGCCACCAAAGCCGCTGTAGAAGAAGGTATTGTGATTGGTGGGGGCGCGGCTTTGATTCGTGCTGCCCAGAAAGTGCATTTAGAATTGCACGAAGATGAAAAAGTGGGTTATGAAATTATCAAACGCGCCATTAAGGCCCCTCTAGCCCAGATTGCGGCCAATGCAGGTTATGATCGCGGTGTAGTAGTCAATGAAGTAGAAAAACACAAAGAAGCGCACTTTGGCTTTAACGCGAGCAATGGCGAGTATGTAGACATGTTTAAAGCGGGTATTATCGATCCCCTTAAAGTGGCTCGCATTGCTTTACAAAACGCGGTGTCTGTCTCTAGCCTGCTCTTGACTACTGAAGCCACCGTGCACGAAGTGAAAGAAGATAAACCAGCTCCTGCAATGCCCGATATGGGTGGCATGGGCGGTATGGGTGGCATGGGCGGTATGATGTAGCCTAGCCTTTAAGCCCTATTGGAGGGGGAAATGCCTTTAAAACTCTTGCGGTGTTCCCCAATAAGTCCGTATTTGGCGATGGCTAGTGCATGCGCGCGCGTGCCATAGCCACAATGTCTAGCAAAGCCATAATCAGGGTAAAGTTCATCTAAGGCTAGCATTTCTTGATCTTTATGCGCCTTAGCTAAGATGGAGGCCATCGCAATCTGAGGGATTTTATCATCTCCTTGGATGATAGCCTCAAAACTCTCCAAATGCGCAAATTCCAGTTTAAAAAGAGTGTTCCCATCCAGACGCACATGTTTGATGGCGGGCAACTTCACGATAATCTCTGTAATCGCCTCCTGCATACACACACTCAAGCCCTTGCTATCAATCTCTAACGCGCTTTTAGCTACCACTACGCTTCGAATGCGCCTATCTTGGCTAATATGCGTGGCAAATTCAAAGCGTTTCTCCCTGCTAAGTTGCTTGCTCTCTTTGAGTCCTAAGCGTATAAATTCATTTGCAACAGCCTGATCACAGCTCACTCCCGCTACAAACAATGATCCACACCAGCACCCCCGCCCCGCTTCATCAATGCCTAACATGCTGTCTCCTAGGGTGAAATTGGTTGCAATGAGGGCGTTGTAGCACAGAAACTTGAATCTCCATAACCAAAGCTGGAAGCTGCGGTTGGAGCGCACCCACCCATGCCACCTATGGTAGCTGTGGGTTTTGGCTTCTTCTCTTAGAAGTCAAGGTTTTGATGCACTGGTTAGGAGAATTTTGATATTTTGTATCTGAGCTTATCAGCTACATTTCATCAAGTGAGGTATGCCATGATTTTAGTGAGTTTAGCGGCAGAATTAGGGGCTTCCAAACACGGAAGCAACCAAGGTGTACAAGATCTGAGGCAGGCTTTGATAGAACGCTACCCCGAGATCACCGAGCATATGGTGCTCATTCGTCAAAAACAATGTGTGTTGGAAACCTTTTTTAGATACGCTAAAAATTTTGAAGACTATTACATCTTTTGTAAGGACAATTTGATTCCCAAAATGCATGCTGTGTTCAAGAGTGGTAACTTCCCTCTAATTTTGAGCTCAGAACATTCCAATGTCTTTGGGATTTTGCAGGCCCTGCGTGGGGTATATCCTAGGAAAAAAATTGGGGTGTTGTATCTGGACGCGCATGCAGACATCCACACCGCTTACGATAGCGAAACGGGGCACTTGCATGGCATGCCCTTGGGAATGCTTCTCAATAGAGTGCATTCAGGACCCAATCCTCTCAATGCCCAAGAAGAGCGCTATTGGGAACAGCTCTGCACTTTGGGCATAGATAAGGAAACTCTGGCCTTTGACCCCCAGCATCTGGTATATTTTGGTGTACGCAGCACGGAAAAAAGCGAAGATGACATGATAGCCTCCTATAATATCCCCCTATTCAAAATAGAGGATATCCAAACGGACATGGAGGCCTGTGTGAATCAAGCACAGAGTGCCTTAGATGGGGTGGATTTGGTGTATTTGAGTTTAGATGTAGACATCATGGATGGCAAGCTTTTCAAGTCAACAGGCGTGCGGGAAAATGATGGTTTACACCCCGACGAGTTAAAAGCATTACTGGAGCTTTTGCTGAAACGCTTTGCCTCTAAACTCGTCGCTTTAGAAGTTACGGAATACAATCCAGAAGTGGGCACACAGGCAGATGAACCCGTGGTGCTAGAGCTTTTGGATAGTGCGATCGAGCATCTGTGCAAAAGCGCTAAAGTGCGCTCTAAAGTTTGTCATTACTCTTGAAGGAGCGCGTATGTTGAAAGTGGGTTTAGTCAAGGAGAGCATGGATTTAGAGGCGCGTGTGGCATTGGTGCCTGAAGATGTCGCTTTGCTCGTCAAAAGCGTGCCTATGGAGCTACGCGTGGAAGAAAACGCAGGGGTGTTGAGCGGATATAGCAATGAGGCGTATGTCAGCGCAGGGGCGCGCATCGTTTCTAAGGAAGAGGCCTGGGGGCAGAATGTAGTGGTCAAGTGCAAAGAACCCTTGGAACACGAATATTCGCTACTCAAGGAGGGCAGCACTTTGTTTAGTTACCTAGATTTAGCCTACAACGCTTCTCTAGCGCACATGCTGGTGAATCGCAAAATTCTCTGCATTTGCACAGAGACCATTGCCGGACCTAAAAATAATTACCCCATGCTAGCTCCCATGAGCGTGGTTGCAGGTAACTTAGCGGCACACTTGATCCAGCACTACCTCTTGGGGCTGGAGCATTTGCCTGGAGAGATGGGCAAGGGGGTGTTATTGGGTGCGCTCGTGGGAGAGGCGAGGGCTAAAGTGGTTATCGTGGGGGGAGGGGTTGTAGGCTTAGAAGCGGCAAAGACTCTGAGTTTGATGGGGGCGCGTGTGGTGTTACTCGAGCTCAATTATGCCAAACTCCAAGATCACCCCTACACGCATCTATACCAGTTGGAAGTGCTGAGTGTGAACGAAGAACACATTCTTTACGCCCTAGAGGGGGCTTTAGGTCTGGTGGGGGCGGTTTTACAAACCGCTACAGCCACCCCCAAAGTGATTTTAAAACACCATTTAGCGCGCATGCAAGAGGGGGGCGTGGTGGTAGATGTGGCATGCGATCTGGGGGGTTGTATTGAAACGATCCACCAAACCAGCCACTCACACCCCGTTTACAAAGAAGAGGGTTTGTGGCACTACGGAGTGCCCAATATCCCCGGAGTGGTGGCGCGCACCAGCTCGTGCGCTTACAGCCATGCCAGCGTGCCCTACCTGCTCTATTTCTTACAGCATGGCTTAAAAGGCTTTTTACAAGCCAACACCCCCGTTGTAGCCAACACTTTAGGGGGCTTGAGTTCCTATGAAGGCTATCTTACCCAAGAGGGCATCGCCCAAGCCTTCAAGTTGCCTTACAAATCTGCTCAAGCAGTGCTAGCCAATCTCTAAAAGTTGTAGACATAATTGACAAAGACAGCAACCACGCGGCGGAACGAGAAATCTAGTTTCGCGCCGTTGCTGTAATTGACCTTGAAAAAGGGGTCATTGATCACGGGAATGCGCACGCCTAGCTCCAGTCCATTGTGCTGGCTGAGATTGGCACGCAACCCAAAATTAAAGAGGAATTGCACATAGTTAGCTGAAAAACTGGCCTTGTTGCTACTTTGGTTATTGATCGCGTTTGCCGAACTGGAATAAGTTTTATTCATACTCAGACAGATCGTCTCACCGGTGCCAGCACTCGTCGTGGATTTGCCCAAACACTGTCCATCAGCATGCCCATTGCCCAAACCCCAAGTGCTCCCCCCCAGCATCACGCCCCCAAAGACTCCCACCATGTGTTCCTTGTTCTCGTAGAAGTTCAAGAGCACATCGATACCCGCACCATAGAATAAATTAGAAAGCGAACCCTTGGCATTGGCAACCGCGCCCCCGTAATAATTCCCCCCCTGCCCGCTGAACACGCCATAATAACGCAATCCGAAATGCTTCTTCTTCCCAAAGAACTGCTTATAGCCCAACTGCACATCCACCCCATAGAGATTGCCAGACACGGGGTTTTTTATCTTATCTACCGAGCCAATCAGCGAGGACATCCCATCATAGACACCATATTGCTTGGAAGTAGGCACATTATCATCAACATAGCTACCCGCCATCCTAGAATACTGAAACCCCACACTGGTATACGCTCCGTTGCGCTCTGCGTTTAAGGACGCAAGGCTTAAGAATGTACAAGCAACTACCCAAATCTTACGGCCTTTAACCGACATCAAAACTCCTTTATCTCTACGAACAATCCGCCGTTATAATATAAGGTTCTATATTAAAGAAAAATAAAAATGTTGTCAAGAGAAGAAATTTGTGATATTAGGTTATACTAGGCGCATTTGCGTGTGAGGAGCGACCTTGTCTTGGGCATACTGGCGTATCGGATTGTTGGGTATATGCCACTTGGGCTGTATGGGTTTGTTCCCTTTTTTTGCCCTCTCTTCACTCTCTCAAGATAACCAAGATCAGCTAAATAACTCCTCCGATCAAGCCCCCACTTACTACACGCGCTTACAACCCCCCGACTTTGACACTAACACAACTCCTCCTGAACCAACAGCCCAAGATTTGGCAAGCCAAGGCCTCTCTTCTCAAGACATCCAGGGCACACCTTTAGCTAATGGTGTAGAAATCCAGCGTAGCGATCTGCTCGCAGAAATGCAAGACTCTCAAGAAACCCAAGCCCCGCTCCCCCCTCCAACCCAGCAATCTTTCCATGCCCTCTTGAATAATTGTGCTAGGAACGATCTTTTTAACCAATTAGGGGCAGGGCTGGCGATCAAATCCAGCGAACAAGCCCAATGCACGCGCATGCAAACCAAGTACTTTGCTACACTTGACAACCACTACAGCACCCTACAACATGCCTATACAATATTGTTGCAAGACATTGTCGCTGCTTGCCACACCCGCGCTAGCAAACAGGCCGTATTGCAGAGCGCATTTTTCAAGCGTTTAAAACCCATGCTTAAGGGGCACAAACAACGCCTATTGCTCAAACAACTCACACAGGCCAAACCCTTAAGCCGTGAAAAACTCCACGCCCTCCTCCAAGAGCCCAATTTAGGCGAACGCTTTTACCGCTGCCAGTATTTTATCCACATGCCTTAGGTGATTTTTGGTAAAGATATGCTAAAGTCTAGCTCTTTGCTTACAAATTAAGGAGGTCCATGAAATCCGTCAAGATTAGCTTAGATTTGAAAACTTTTGCAGTTGAAGCGAGTCCCTGCGATTTTGATGTGGGGGATATGGAACTGCGTCTTTCCCTACAACGCTCTGGTGATCTCATCACTGCTTGCGTTTCAAAATGCGGGGGGGGGGGGGGGGGGGGGAGGCTTTTCTAGCCAAAATTGAGACCTGTCTCTTTTACACCT